>JAYSCC010000196.1:0-6064 GCA_041915065.1 Zavarzinia sp. | reverse complement strand
GACCAATGGGTGGTGGCGAAGGCCGAGAAGGGCACCATCTCGCCTTTGTCGTTCCGCACGTGCCAGCGGTCCAGGTCTTCCGGGTTCATGCGGTAGGGGGCGTCGCCCTGGAGATAGACCTTCTTGATGCGGCCGCGGTCGATGAAGTCGTTCACATAGGAACCACCCCAGGCGATCGACAGCGTGTTGTTGATGTCCGAGATCGACAGGCCGAGGGCGGTGGCGCGGACCGTGTCGATGTCGATCCGGTACTGCGGCTCGTCCTCCTGGCCGTTGGGACGCACCTGGCGCAGGCGCGGGTCCTGCGACGCCATGCCGAGCAGCATGTTGCGCGCCTCGAGCAGCTTGTCGTGGCCGATACCGCTGCGGTCCTGCAATTCGAGATCGAAGCCGGTGGCATTGCCGAGTTCGAGCACGGCCGGCGGCGCGAAGGCGAAGACCATGGCGTCGCGGATCGCCTGGAAGGCCCCGAAGGCCTTGCCGGCAACGGCACCGACGGCGAGATCCGGCCGCTGGCGCAGGCTCCAGTCGCGCAGGCCGATGAAGGCCAGCGCCACATTCTGGCCGTTGCCGCCGAAGCTGAAGCCCTGGACCGTGAAGATCGAGCGCACGGCTTCCTTCTCGTCTTCCATGAAGTGGTGCTCGATCTTCTTCACCACGTCCATCGTGCGCCCCTGGGTCGAGCCCACGGGAAGCTGCGCCATGCCGAACAGGATGCCCTGGTCCTCGTCCGGCAGGAACGAGGTCGGCAGGCGCACGAACAGGAAGCCGAGGCCGACGATGAGCGCCACATAGACCGCGAGCATGGCCGGCGTCCGCCGCAGTAGCTTGGCGACCGAACTCTCGTAAGCCCGGCTGGTCCAGGCGAAGCCCCGGTTGAACAGGCCGAAGGGGCCCTTGGTGATGCCGTGGTCACCCTTGTGCACCGGCTTCAGCAGGGTGGCGCAGAGGGCCGGTGTCAGCACCAGGGCGACCAGGACCGAGAGCACCATGGCCGAGACGATGGTGACCGAGAACTGGCGATAGATCACGCCGGCCGAACCCGAGAAGAAGGCCATGGGCACGAACACGGCGGACAGCACCAGGGCAATGCCAACCAGGGCGCCGGTGATCTGCTGCATCGATTTCCGCGTCGCATCGCGTGGTGACAAGCCTTCCTCGCTCATCACGCGCTCGACGTTCTCGACCACCACGATGGCGTCGTCGACCAAGAGGCCGATCGCCAGCACCATGGCGAACATGGTGAGCACGTTGATCGAATAGCCGAGCGCCAGCAGAACGCCGAAGGTGCCGAGCAGCACCACCGGCACGGCGATCGTCGGGATCAGCGTGGCGCGGAAGTTCTGCAGGAAGAGGTACATGACGAAGAACACGAGGACGATCGCCTCGAGCAGCGTCTTCACCACTTCCTCGATCGAGACCTTCACGAAGGGCGTGGTGTCGTAAGGGTAGACGGCCTCGACGCCCGCCGGGAAGAGGGGCGAGAGTTCCGCGACCTTGGCGCGCACACGCTCGGCGGTGGCCAGCGCATTGGCACCGGCGGCCAGCTTGATGCCGATGCCGGCGGCCGGCTTGCCATTGTAGCGGGCGATGACGTCATAGCCTTCGCTGCCGATCTCGATCCGGGCGACGTCGCGGAGATGCACGGCGGCACCGTCGGTCGAGCCCTTGACCAGGATGGCACCGAACTGCTCGGGCGTGTTGAGCTGGCTCTGGGCGATGATGGTCGCGGTGAGCTGCTGGCCCGCCGTGGGCGGGGTCCCGCCGAGCTGACCGGCGGAGACCTGGATGTTCTGCGCCTTGATCGCACTGGTGACGTCGACCGCAGTCAGGCCGAGGGCGTTCAGCTTGGCCGGGTCGAGCCAGATGCGCATGGCGTATTGGCTGCCGAAGAGCTGGATGTCGCCGACGCCGTCGACCCGGCTCAGGGGATCGAGCAGGGTCGAGCCGATGAAGTCGGCGAGGTCGATCTGGCTCAGGCTGCTGGTGCCGGCGTTGAGGCCGATCACCATCAGGAAGTTGCGCGTCGCCTTGGCGACCACGACGCCCTGCTGCTGCACCGCCTGGGGCAGGAGGGGCATGGCGAGCGACAGCTTGTTCTGGACCTGGACCTGGGCGATGTCCGGGTTGGTACCGGCGTTGAAGGTCAGGGTGATGATCGACTGCCCGGCCGAGGACGAACTCGACGACATGTAACGCAGGTGATCGATGCCCTTCATCTTCTGCTCGATCACCTGGGTCACCGAATCCTCGAGCGCCTTCGCCGAGGCGCCGGGATAGACCGCGGAAATCGAGATCGAGGTGGGCGCGATCGCCGGATATTGCGCGATCGGCAGGTTCAGGATCGCCAGGGCGCCCGCCATCATCACGACGATGGCGATCACCCAGGCGAAGATGGGACGGTCGATGAAGAAACTGGCCATGAGACTCTCTCCGACCGTTACTGCGCCGGCGTGGCGGGGCCCGTCGGGGCGCCGCTCGCGGCCAGGGTGGCGGGCACCGGATCGACCTTGGCGCCCGGACGGACCTTCTGCAGGCCGTCGACGATCAGCTTGTCGCCGGGCTTCAGCCCGTCCGTGATCAGCCACTTGTCGCCCACGGCCTGATCGGCAATGACGATGCGGGCGCCGGCGGTGCCGTCCGCCTCGACCACCAGGGCCGAAGCCTTGCCGGTCGGCGTCCGGGTGATGCCCTGCTGGGGCGCCAGGATGCCGTGCTCGTCGATGCCGACCTGCACGACCGCCCGCACGAACATGCCGGGCAGAAGCTGGGCTTTGGGGTTCGGGAAGACGGCGCGCAGGGTGACCGTGCCGGTCCCTTCCGCCACCAGGGTTTCCGAGAATTTCAGGGTGCCCTGCAGGGGATAGGTCGAGCCGTCCTCCAGCACCAGAGTGACTTTGGCATTGTCCGGATCGACGCCGGTCAGCTTGCCGTCGGCCATCGCCGCCTTCAGGCGCAGGAGATCCGCGCTCGACTGGGTGACGTCGACATAGATCGGGTCGAGCTGTTGCACGGTCGCCAGCGCACTCGCCTGGTTGGTCGTCACCAGGGCGCCGCGGGTGACCGCGGAACGGCCGATGCGGCCGGCGATCGGGCTCTTGATCTCCGCGCGGTCGAGGTTGATTTTGGCGGCCGCCAGGCTCGCCTTGGCGGCGGCGACATCGGCTTCGGCCTGCTTGCGGGCGGCCACGGCGTCGTCGTAGTTCTGCCGGCTGACCGCACTGGTCTGCACCAGGGCGGCATAGCGTTTCTCGCTCAGCCGGGCGACCTCGAGCGTGGCCTCGGCGCGGGCGAGGGCGGCTTCCGCACTGTCCACCGCGGCCTGATAGGTCGCCGGATCGATCTGGTAGAGCGGCGCCCCGGCCGCGACTTCGGCGCCTTCCTCGAACAGCAGGCTGGTGATCAGCCCGTCGACCTGGGGCCGGATCTCGGCCACCTGGAAGGCGGCGGTGCGGCCCGACAGCTCGCGGGTGATGGGAACCGCCTGGGCTTCGAGCGTGACAATGCCGACCTTCGCCGGTCCCTGGGGCGGCATGCCGCCCTGCTGCTGCTGGTCGCAGCCGGCGAGCGCGGTCACGCCGGCCAATGCCACCGCGGCAAGGCCGAGAAGAGGGGAACGCTTCACGATCGCCATAAGACACCCGTCATAACGTTGAATGCCGGCGGGACCCCTGGTCCCCACCGAACCGTTGGCAGCGCTCCCCCCGACGCTTCCATGATGTTGTTGCTTAGAATGAACGTTCATTCTAACATCAAGTCAAGCATCGAATTCAGTCGGGTCCCGCAGGTCGGGGCCGTCAGGAGTGGCAATGACCCCGGCCGATCACGGCGGTGACAAGGGCGAAGCGCGGCGCCGGCAGATCCTGGAGGCCGCAATCCGTTGCTTTCGCAAGAACGGCTTCCACGCCGCCAGTATGTCGTCACTGGCCAAAGAAGCAGGCATGAGCGTTGGGCATATCTACCATTACTTCGAGAACAAGGAGGCGATCATCACCGCCTTCGTCGAAGAGAAGCTCGAGAGTTTCCACGATCTGATGAACCGCCTGCGCGATACCGGGACGCCGCTGGCGGATGCCATGGTGGACGATGCCATCCATGGCTTCGACGATATGTGCGATCCCGACAATGCCGCCCTGTTCCTGGAGATCACGGCCGAGGCGGCGCGCAACCCGGCGGTGGGTGGCGCCGTGCGCGAGGTCGATCGGAAAATACGTTCGGCCTTCGCCGACTTCCTGGCCGAGGGCTGCGGCTGTGGCGAAAATGGCGACCGTGCCGCCCTGAACGGCAGAATCGAGATGATCGCCGCGGTCTACGAAGGTCTGACCATCAGGGCGATCCGCCATCCCGATCTCGACCGCGAGGCGACCCTGGCCGCCCTCCGCCTGGTCATCGGCCGCCTGATGAGCCCTTGAAGCGTGGATCCGGCCGGGGCTTCCTGTCGCGGCGGTTTGACATGGGGGGTGGCGATCCCATATCCGCAGGGCCGGTGGCGTCGACGGGAGGCATGTCATGAACGGGAATTGGCATGTCCGCGAAGTCGGCGACGTCCTGGCCGACTTGGCCAGCGGTCCGCGTGGCCTCGGTGCCGAGGAAGCGGCTCACCGCTTGGCCGAATACGGTCCGAATGCCTTGCCCCAGGCAGAACCGCCGAGCGCCCTTCGCCGTTTCCTGGCCCAGTTCAACAGCGCGCTGATCTATTTCCTGCTGGCCTCTGCTGCCGCGGCCTCGGCGATCGGCCATTTCGTCGATGCCGGCGTGATCCTGGCCGTGGTCCTGGTCAATGCCGTCGTGGGCTTCCTCCAGGAAGGTAAGGCGCAACGCGCGCTGGCCGCCATCGCCGCCCTGGTGGCGCCGCACGCCAATGTGCTGCGCGACGGCCGACGAGAGGGGGTCGCGGTCGCCGACCTGGTGCCGGGCGACATCGTGCTGATCGAGGCGGGCGACCGGGTACCGGCCGACCTCCGCCTGACCGTGGCCCATGCCCTGACCATCGACGAGGCGCTGCTGACCGGCGAATCGGTCGCCGCCGCCAAGACCACCACCCCGGCGCCGGCCGAGGCGGCGCTGGGCGAGCGCCACTCGATGGCCTATTCGGGCACCCTCGTGGCCGCCGGCCAGGGCCGCGGCGTGGTTACCGCGACCGGGCGGGAAACCGAGATCGGCCGCATCGGTACCCTGGTCGGCACGGTGGATGCCGGGACGACGCCACTGCTCCGCCAGATGGACGGTTTCGGACGCCGCATCACGGTGCTGATCGGCCTCGGCTCGCTGGCCCTTTTCCTCTTTGCCGTATTTGCCCGCGGCTATGGCTGGAGCGAGGCGCTGATCGCCGTGGTGGCGCTGGCGGTCGGCGTCATGCCCGAGGGCCTGCCGGCGGTGATGACTATCGCCCTCGCCATCGGCGTGCAGCGCATGGCGTCCCGAAAGGCGGTGGTGCGTCTGCTGCCCGCGGTCGAGACGGTGGGCGCCACCTCGGTCATCTGCACGGACAAGACCGGCACCCTGACCCGCAACGAAATGACGGCGCGCCGCATTGCCGTGCCCGGTTACGACCTGGTCGCGACCGGCGGCGGCTATGCGCCCGAGGGCAAGCTGGAGAGCGAGGGCGACGATGTCGCGGCGCTGGCCGCCAGCCTGCCGCTGCTGCGCTGTGCCGTGCTCTGCAACGATGCCCGCCTGCACCCTGTGGACGGCCAGTGGCGGGTCGAGGGCGACCCCATGGAAGGCGCCCTGCTGGCGCTCGCCGGCAAGGCCGGGATCGACATCCTCCACCTGCGCAGCGAATGGGCGCGGCGCGACACCGTGCCCTTCGACGCCCGCCACCGCTTCATGGCGACCGTGAACCACGGTCCCGAAGACCGGGCCTATCTCTGCGTGAAAGGGGCGCCGGAACGGCTGCTGCATCTCTGCACGCGCCAATTGATGCCCGACGGCAGCATCGTGCCGCTCGACGCGCGACACTGGCACCTGCGGGTCGAGGAAGCGGCGGCGGCCGGCGAGCGCGTTCTGGCCTTCGCCGCCGCCGAGGCGCCTGCGGGGCCCGTCGCTGCTAACGATCTCGGCG
>JAYSCC010000195.1:0-6066 GCA_041915065.1 Zavarzinia sp. | reverse complement strand
CGGACCGCCGCCGTCGAAGGCGAAGGCGGACGCGGCGAGCCAAGTCTCGCCCGCGGCCCGGCGGCCAGCGGCGCCGAAATCCTCGATCCTGGCGCCGAGATCGGTGCCATAACGGCCGGGCGCCGGGCCGAAGACGCGCGGGCCGCCGCTGCGAAAGGGATTCTGCCCGGGCTCCTCGTCCCGCGCGGCGAGGGTGGCGGCGGCCTGGCCGAACAGGGTGACGAGGTCGGGGAAGACGTCCCGGAACAAGCCGGAGACGCGCAGCGTGACACCGATGCGCGGTCGCGCCAGCAGGCCGAGGGGAATGACCTCGAAGCCGGTAACCCGGCCGCTGGCCTCGTCCCAGGTCGGGGCCAGGCCGGCGAGATGGAACGCCAGGGCGAATTCCTCCCCCGCTGTCCGCATGGTGGCGGAACCCCAGAGGTCCAGCACGAGGTCGCGCGGCCACTCGCCCTGGTCCTGGAGGTGGCGGCGCAGCAGCTCTTCCGCCAGTTTGACGCCCTGGGCATGGGCGGCCCGGCTGGGCACTGCGCGGGGATCGACGGCATAGAGGTTGCGCCCGGTCGGCAGCACGTCGGTGCGGGCGCGGGCGGGCGAGCCGGCCGGTCCCGGCGCCACCCGCCGCCCGGCCAGCGCCGTGTGCAAGCCGTCCCGTTCCGCCACGCCGCAGGCGCCCCGGCCGAAGACATGAAGCCCGTCGCCGAAGCGGCTGTCCTTCACGTCGCAGACGAAACGGTCGAGCCGGGTCAGCGCCTCGGCGGGCGATGCGTCGCTGGGCAGGCCCAGGTCTTCCTCGACCCCGCTTGCCCGCGCCTCGGCCCGGATCTCGGCGATCAGGCGATCGCGCCGCGCGGGATCCAGCCCGTCGGCGGTCGAAAATTCGTCGAGCAGGCGCTCCAGGCGTCGCAGGCTTTCCGGAACACCCGATGTCACCAGGGGTGGCGGCAGATGACCGATCGTGAGCGCGCCGATCCGCCGCTTGGCCTGCGCCGCCTCGCCGGGATCGTTGACGATGAAGGGATAGATCACCGGAAGCTCGCCGATCAGTGCTTCCGGCCAGCACTCGGGCGACAGCGCCACCGCCTTGCCCGGCAGCCATTCCAGCGTGCCATGGGCGCCCATATGGACCAGGGCGTGGGGCGCCAGGCGCCGGAGCCAGAGGTAGAAGGCGACATAGGCGTGGCGGGGCGGCTTGCCCTGGTCGTGATAGTCGGCATCGCGCATGGCCGGCAGGCCGCGTTCCGGCTGTAGCGCGATCAGCATCCGGCCGCGGCGGATGGCGGCAAAGGCGAAGCCCTGGTCGGTCAGGGCGGGATCGTCTCCGGCGGTCCCCCAGGCGGCATCGATCCGGGCGCCGAGGGCCGGCGGCAGTTCGGCCAGGGCGGCGCGATAGGCGGCGAGCGGCCAATGGACCTGGGCCGCCTCTAGGTCGCGGACGAGGTCGCCGGCCGCCGCCACGCTGTAACCGGCGGCATCCAGATCGTCGAGCAGGGCCTCGATCGAGGCGAAACTATCGAGGCCGACGGCATGGGCCATGCGCTCCGCCCGGCCGGGATAGGTCGAGAGCACCAGGGCGATGTCCTTTTCCGCTGCCGGTGTCTCCGCCAGCCGGTGCCAGGCGGTGACGCGCTCGGCCGCCGCCTTGATCCGCTCCCGCTCCGCCTCGTGGCGCGCCAAGTCGCATTGCAGGGCGTCGTCGCGCCGCGCCGATGCCTTGAAGCTGACCACCCCGGCGAAGAGTCTTCCGTCCACCTCCGGCAGGACGACATGCATGGCGAGATCGGCCGGCGACAGGCCGCGCGCCGAGGCCGCCCAGTCGGTCCGCGCCGCGGTCGACAATGCGACCTGAAACACCGGTGATCCCGCCGCGTCGAGGGGCGAGGCACCATCGGCGCCGCGGGCCGAAAAGGCGGTGGCGTTGACGATCGCCGCCGGCCGCCGGGCCGCCAGCCAGGGGCCGAGGAAAGCGCTGACCGCCGGCGCTTTCAGGGAGGGGGCGAAGAAGCCGAAGGCGGCTAAACCGCGTGCCCTCAGGGCGTGGATCAGGGCATCGACTGGTGCCGAGTCCCCGGCCGCGACATAGGCGCGGTAGAACACGACCAAGGCTTCGGGCGCCGCCGGGGCGGGCGCTTCGGCCAGGACGCCCCGTTCAGGGTCGTAGAAGCCGTGTTCCGCCACGGTCTTTTCGCCCGGCACCGGCGCCGCATAGAGGCCGGCGGCCAGGGCCAATTGGGCCAGCGCCGCCTGGGCCGCATTGGCACCGCCGGCATCGCAGAGCGCGGCCAGCCGGCGCAGGGTCGAGACCGGCAGGGTGGAGAGCGCGTCGAGCCGGGCGTCCGCCCGCCCGTCGCCCGGCACCACGGCCAGCGCGATGTCGCGGGTGAGGGCGAGGTCGCGGAGCTGCATCAGGCCGTAGGACCAGAAGACCTCGCCGCCGATCAGGCGGACCAGGATGCCCTTCGCCCCGCCGAGTGTGCGCTCGACATAGGTGTCGACCGAAAGCGGATGGCGCAGCCGGCCCAGATTGGCCAGGCGGAGCGATGGCAGGCGTCCCTGGGCACGGTGCCAACCGGCAGCGAAGGCGCCGAGGTCGCTGTCCGAAAAGGACAGTACGACGAGATCGGCCGGGTCCTGGCCCAGGTCGACCGGCGCATCGGCCTCCTCCAACCCGTGGCTCTCGCGGAAGACCAGATGCATAGTCAGGCCCCGAAGGCGGTGCGCAGCGCCGCGTCGTCGAGGTCGCCCCGTTCGGCGATGACGACGAGGCGCGAGCGCCGTTCGCCTTCCCACGGCCGGTCGAACTGGGCGCGCACCCGCGTCCCCACCGCCTGGACCAGCAGGCGCATCGGCTTGCCGGCGATGGCGACATGGCCCTTGACCCGCAGGATGCGCTGTTCCCGCGCCAGGCGGCGGATCGTCTCGGCCAGGGCGACCGGGTCGGTCACCTCGCCGAGTTCGATCACGGCGGAGGCGAAGTCATCGTGCTCATGGCCGTCCTCGCCGTCGTGGTGGGAGGGGCGGGCGGCGATGTCGTCCTCCGCCGCGGCCGCGAGGCCGAGCACGATGCGGGGATCGATCGCCCCCTCGCTCAGGGTCAGCACGGGCAGCGGCCGGGCGGCTTCCGCCGCGATCACGGCCCGGGCGGCGGCGACGCCCGCTTCGCCCGCCAGATCGGGCTTGGTCAGCAACACGAGATCGGCGCAGGCGACCTGGTCGCCGAACACTTCGGAGAGCGGCGTCTCGTGCTCTGTGGGGCCGGTCGTTTCGGGCGCGAAACGGCCGGCGGCCAGCGCCTCGGCATCAGCCAGGGTGACCACGCCGTCGATGGTCACGCGGGCGCGGATCGCCGGCCAGTCGAAGGCCTTCAACAGGGGCTTGGGCAGGGCCAGGCCGGAGGTTTCGATCAGGATATGATCGGGCCGCCGGGGCAGGGCCAGCAGGCGTTCGATCGTCGGGATGAAATCGTCGGCCACGGTGCAGCAGATGCAGCCGTTGGCCAGTTCGACGATATTCTCCGCCGGACAATTGTCGCCGGCACAGGATTTCAGCAACTCGCCGTCGATCCCGACGGTGCCGAATTCATTGACCAAGACGGCGAGGCGGCGGCCCTGTGGATGGGCCATCAGGTGGCGGATCAGGGTGGTTTTGCCGGCGCCCAGGAAGCCGGTGACGATGGTGACGGGCACTTTGGCGAGATCGGCCATGGCTCAGACCTCCGGTGCCGGGATGCGGGCGACGGTGTTGCGGCGGAACAGCGCCGGGCGTTCGCGCCAGGGTACGACGCCGTCCGGTGCCGCGGCATAGAGGCGGGCGCCGTCGGCTACGGCCGCCGCGTCTTCGGGCGCGATGCCGCCGTAGACATAGGTCCAGCGCCCCGGCCCGCTCAGCGCTACGGTACAGCCCTTGCTGCAATTGGCCAGGCAGGCGGCTGGCGCGACAGTGACGCCCTCCGGCACGGCCGCGCACAGGGCGGCGTGCAGGCGCTCGCCCGCACAAGGCTCTCCCGCGTTCGCCGGATCTCCGGCACGGCAGGTGATACAAACGTGAAGCGTTACGGCCATCCCCGGTCCTCGCGCAGGGCGACGGGGTGGGGCCGAAAGCGGGAAACGCGCAAGCGCCCGCCTGCCGGTCGCGGACACCCCGCCCGCCCGATCAGAAACATGCACTGGCAGGTCTCCCGGCTTGCGGATTCAGGAATTTCTTCCAGCGGACGCCCGCCTTCCCGGCCTTGCGGCCAGTGGCATGGGCGACCTCTCCGGTCACGGTCGCGGGGGCGGCTGCGCTTCGGGTTTCCCCTATCGCATTCCCTCTTCGCCTGTCATAGACAGGAACCAGCGCGGCTCCAACAGAGGGCCGGGCGGAGGATTTGTCAAGTAGCAGAGGGGCGCAGATGACCGCGACCGATCGGGCCGAAGCCGCCGAACACGCGGCGAAAATGGCGCGGATCAAGGCCGCGCGCGACCGCATGGCGGCGGAGCGGACGGCCGAAAAAGGCCTGATCGTCGTCCACACCGGCACCGGCAAGGGCAAGAGCTCTGCCGGCTTCGGCATGATTCTGCGCTGCATCGCCCACGAGATGCCCTGCGCCGTGGTGCAATTCATCAAGGGCGGGCGCGACAGCGGCGAACGCCGCCTGCTCCAGGCCCATTTCGGCCACCTCTGCCGCTTCTACGCCATGGGTGAGGGCTTCACCTGGGAGACCCAGGACAAGGCGCGCGACATCGAAGCCGCAAGGGCCGGCTGGGACAAGGCGAAGGAACTGATCCGCGATCCCGCGATCCGCTTCGTCCTCCTCGACGAGATCAATATCGCCCTTCGCTACGACTACCTCGATCTCGCGGAGGTGCTGGCTTTCCTGCGTGACGAGAAACCCCCCATGACCCATGTCGTGCTGACCGGGCGGAACGCCAAGCCAGAGTTGATCGAACTTGCCGACCTGGTGACCGAGATGGCGATGGTGAAACACCCCTACCGAGCCGGTATCGGGGCGCAGGCCGGGATCGAATTCTGATGCCCGCCCTGATGATCCAGGGCACCGGCTCGAATGTCGGCAAGTCCCTGCTGGTTGCCGGCCTGCTCCGCGCGGCGCGCCGGCGCGGGCTCTCCGTCGCCCCCTTCAAGCCGCAGAACATGTCGAACAATGCGGCGGTGACGGCGGACGGCGGCGAGATCGGCCGTGCCCAGGCCTTGCAGGCCCTGGCCGCCGGCATCCCGGTCAGCGTCCATATGAACCCCGTCCTGCTGAAGCCCGAGACCGACACGGGCGCCCAGGTCGTGGTGCAGGGACGGCGCCTGACCTCGACCCGGGCACGCGATTACACTGTCCTGAAACAGGGCCTGATGGCCGCCGTCCTCGACAGTTTCGCGGTGGTCTCGCGCCAGGCCGACCTGGTGATCGTCGAAGGCGCCGGCAGCCCGGCCGAAGTCAATCTGAGGGCCAACGACATCGCCAACATGGGTTTTGCCCGCGCGGCGAAGGTCCCCGTGGTGCTGGCCGGCGACATCGACCGGGGCGGCGTGATCGCGCAGATCATCGGCACCCAGGCGGTTCTCGATGCGGACGATGCCGCCCAGGTACGCGGCTTCCTGATCAATAAGTTCCGCGGCGATCCCGCCCTGTTCGACGACGGCTACCGGCTGATCGAAGCTAGAACCGGCTGGCGCGGTTTCGGCGTGCTGCCGTTCTTTCCCGAGGCGGCGCGCCTGCCCGCGGAAGACGCCCTCGACCTCACCCCTAGCGGCGGCGCTGGCACCTATCGCATCGCTTGCCTGGCGCTGTCGCGGATCGCCAATTTCGACGATCTCGATCCTTTGAAGCTGGAACCTGACATATCGCTCCGCATGGTGCTGCCGGGCCAGGCGATTCCGGGCGACTGCGACCTGGTGATCATCCCCGGCACCAAATCGACCCGGGGCGACCTAGACTTCCTCCGGCGCCAGGGCTGGGATGTCGATATCGCCGCCCATGTCCGCCGCGGCGGCCGCGTGCTCGGCATCTGCGGCGGCTACCAGATGCTGGGGCGGACGGTGGCCGATCCGGACGGTATCGAGGGCCCGCCGGGGGAG
>JAYSCC010000194.1:0-6124 GCA_041915065.1 Zavarzinia sp. | reverse complement strand
CTGCATCTCCTGGCCCGCCAGATCACCCTGCCCCTCTACCCCAGCCGCGAGGCGGTGGAGGTGACGGCGCCGCCGCCCGAGCACATGCTGGAAGCGCTGAAGGCCTGCGGCTACCGCGGCTGATCGGCGCCGGAGAGCAGGGCCGCGGCGCCGCCCACCCCGGCCCGGAAGGCATCGTCGAAAGAAACCCCGGCGAGCGACCAGGGGGCCGCCTTGGAGCCCGCCAGGGTCCAGGTGGCGCGCCAGCCGAGCACCGCATCGTCCCATTCGAGCGTGCCGGTGAGCAACGCCTCGGCCCCGAGCTTGGCCGCCAGATCCGCCGGCAAGGGCGCCGCCGGGTCGAGGCCGAGGCTCGCCAGCGCAGCCTGTTCGGGCAGGACCAGGGGCACGGCGAAGCGCCGCCCGGCATCGTCCAGCGCATCGACCTGGGCGCCCTTGGTAACACCCGGGATCCCGCGGGCGACGATCCAGGCCTGGCCGTCCCGCTTGCTGACGACGACGACACCCAGCACCGGCCGGTCCGCCCCCCAAGGCTTCAGGCCGAGGCCAGCCAGCATGTCCACCACGGTACCGGCGCGGAAGCCGACGCGGAGGTAATAGGGCCGGTCTCGCGTGCCCTGCTCGTCGCCGACCGGCAAGTCCTTCATGCGATCTTCGTAGGCGATCGATTCGACGGCACCGGCCGCCGCCGGCAGCAGGCCGGCGAGGCGCGGATCATCCGCCAGGCCCGGCCGCGCCGCAACCTTGACCAGGACTTCGGTCAGGCAGATGCCGAGGCCGCGGTTCCGTTCCGCCTCGCCCTGGCCGGTCACCGTCGTCTCGCAGTGTGTCAGCCCGTCCACTACCCGGGCCGAGGCCGGCGGCGGGAGCAAGAGAAGGGTGGCGAGACAAAGGATCGGTAAGTGCGCCTTCATGACTCTAGCGATAACATGAACCCGAATAGGGAAGAAACGGCAGGTGCTGCCACGGTTCTGTCACGGTAACGGGGTAGGAATCACCTTGGCACCGCGATGATATGCGCTAGGGTTTCCTCGGGCTTTTTTCGGGCAAGACCGGGCCTTCGATTCGCACGCCGGGAGGATACGAGTAGTCAGGAATGCGGAAAAAGCCCGCCTTGCGCCAATATGCGGCCCTGCCCATCGATTTGCGGTCGGGCGAGATGCGGATCATCCTGGTCACGTCCCGCACCACCGGGCGCTGGATCGTGCCCAAGGGACGGCCGGAGCGCGGACTTCCGGGCCATGAGGTGGCGCGCCGCGAAGCGTGGGAGGAAGCCGGCCTTCTGGGCACCTGCGCGCATAAGGCGCTGGGCCGCTTCGAGAGCGTGAAGGGCCAGGGCCCGGGCGGCGCCCCGGCCACGGTTCTGGTCTATCCCTTCAGGGTCGAGGGTCAGCGCGAGGAATTCCCTGAAAAGGGCCAGCGGGAAATGCATATGGCGAGCTTCCTGGATGCCCTGATGCTGCTCTCGGATGGCGGCTTGATTTCGCTTCTGCTCAAGAACGAGCATCGCCTGCTCGACCTTCTGCCGCCGCCGAGCCCGCCCACGGGTTGAACCGCAGGCTGAACCGGCGGGCGTGCCCTCGGCCGGCTCCCGTCACCCCGCCTTGGCGAAACAGCCGAGGGGGGCGACACCGTTCACCAGGATGCGCACCAATTCGGCTTGGCGGGTCACCCCGGTCTTGGCGAACATCGAGCGCAGATGGGCGCGCGCGGTGTTGTAGCGGATGTTCAGTTCGGCCGCCGCCTCGTCCAGGCTCTCGCCCTTGGCGAGCTGGGTCGCCAGGGCCGATTCGGCCTGGGTGAAGCCGAAGAGCTGCTTCAGGATCGTGGGATCGGCCCGAACGCCGGTCTCCGGATCGCGGATGAAGAGGGTGACGCCGGTGCGCGAGCGGTCGCCCATCTTGTTGCCGAGACGGACCGCATTGACCACCACGCCGAGATCGCGCGCACCCGAGGCGCGGCTGACCGACAGCGCCTGGGCCGGCGGGCGGCCCTCGCCGTCGGCGATCGCCTGGGCATCGGCGAGCGCCGCGCGGATCATGGTCTGGAGCTGGCGGTCGTCCTGCGCCGAGACGGCGCGGATCTGGCCGTTGACCAGGGTCAGGCCGTCACGCTGCTTCATCAGGTTGCCGGCGATTTCGTTCACCACCAGGATTTTGCCGTTCTCGTCGATGACGAGGCCGCCCACCGCCATGCGGTCCATGGCATCGGCATAGATCTGGTTCACCACCTCGTTCTGGGCGATGCGGGTGCGGATTTCCAGCGCCCGGGCGAAATGGGGCGCGATCAGCGAGATCAGATGCGCCTCTTCCTTCACGAAGGGATCGGCGTCGGTCGCCCGCATGATGCGGATGAAACAGTCGAGATTGTCGAGGCTGCAGACCCAGGCGCCCATGTAATGGTTGATGCCGCCGATCTCGAGGAGTTCGTTGAACTTGCCGAATTCGGCCCGGTTCAGCGACAGCCAGTCGTTGATCGTATAGACCTCGCCCAGGCGGGTTTCCACATTGGGCCGGTACTTCTGATATTCGGTCTCGTATTGCAGGAACTGGTCGAAGGCGATCGGCCCTGCGTTGATCGTCGCCTCCTGCCGGAGCGCCGATTTGGTGACCAGCGACAGGGTGACGAAACGCGCCCCGAGGAATTCGCGGAGCAGTTCCAGCGTCTCCTTCCAGGACACGTCTTCGAGCGAGCCCTGGTAGATATGGCCGATCAGCAGGCTCAATTGCTCCTGCGACAGACTCCGGGTGCTTTGGTCCAGCATGTCGAACCTCGTCAACATCGAACGCGATCGGGCGAAATGGCCGTCGGGCCATCACCACCCCCCGGCCGTTCGGCGACCGGGCCTTGCTTGCAACACCACCGAACGGTTGCCGAAGCCCCCGCTCGAGACTTGAAGGTAGGATCGTGCCGCGCCCGATGTCCGGTGCGCCGTCATCCGTCGAGGTTCGCGGTGTCCGCCCCCAGATAGGGGATCGCCCCATCATTGGCGGGCCAGCCACCGAAGTGCCTCGTGCTCCCTCCGTCTCGCCCCGCCGATCCTCCATTTGGAGGTCGCCGATCGCTTTGTTTACCGATCAATGTAGCAGTGCCTTGGAGTGCGAACAATTCTACGAACTACCCGTTTCGGGGGAGACCCCGGAGCGTGGTGGAAAATTACTGCACTCCGGATGAAAACATCGGGGGGAGAGATGGCAGCGATCGAGGCGAGGGAAAGCGTGGCGGAAGCCCGTCCGATCCTGTGGTGGGCGGCACTCGGCACGCTCTTCGTCGGCTTCCAGATCTATCTCTTCGCCGCCTGGGCGCTGTCGCCCGGCTTCGTCCCGGTCGATCCCGGGCCTGATCCTTTGCCCGAGTCGAGCCGGCTCGTGATGTGGGGGCTCGGGATTTCCTTCGGGCTGGCGGCACTGGCGGGCTTCGCCTGGATCGCGGCGACGGTGCTGCGCGGCCGCCCGCTCCACATCGTCCAGGTGCTCATGGTCGGCTGCGCCTTCTGCCTGTGGCAGGACCCGACCATCGACTTGCTGCGCCCGGTCGCCATGTACAACACCCATTATCCCAATATGGGAAGCTGGGCCGAGCATATTCCCTGGTGGTTCAGCCCGAACGGTGCGCGCAACGCCCAGCCGCTGATCTTCCAATCCGCCCTCTACCCGGTCATGGTGCCGATCTGGGTGCTCACGGCGTGGGCCGTGATGGCGGGGATGCTGCGGCTGTTCCCCCGCCTGTCCGGCCCCTTCCTGGTGATCGCGGCGCTGGCCGCCATCACCATCGGCCAGACCGGGGCCGAGGTCGCCATGGTGCGGGGTGAGATCTTCGCCTATGGCGGCGTGATCCGCGCAGGCACCGTCTTCGCCGGCACGCGCTGGCAATTCCCGGTCTATGGCGCCTTCCTGTGGGCGATCGGCACGGTCGCCATGGCCTGCCTGCTGTTCTGGCGCGATCCGGACGGGCGCACGCTGGTCGAACGCGGGTTGGATCGCCTCGGCCTCGGGGTGCAGGCCGGCAACCTGCTGCGCTGCCTCGCCTTCGCCGGGGCCGCCAATCTGGCCATCCTCGCCTATTACCTGCCGTTCCAGATGATCTCGCTCTATTCCGATCCCTGGCCGGAGGGCTTTCCGAGCTATTTCATGAACGGCGTCTGCGGCCCCGGCACCGGCTATGCCTGCCCGGACCCCGCACTGCCCGTGCCGAGCAAACATACCCCGCCAGGGACGCCCGGCTGAAGCCGGTCGCCCCCGTTCCTCTCGGGCCTCAGGCGCCGGCAGGCCACCTCCGTGGCCTTGGGCTCGCGCCAAGGGTGGCGCTGGCGCTCAATGCGCCTGAATTTCCCGGCGGTCTGGATTGCGTCGGTCCGGTGCGCCTTTTCCATGGACGGCGGGGACGGCATGAGTAAACTCCGCCCGCCATGACGGAATACGCCGCCCGCGCCCTGCTGCCCGAAGGCTTGCACGACGAACTGCCCCCCGCCGCCGAACACGAGGCCGCGGTGGTCGGCCGTCTGCTCGCCGTCTTCTCCGCCCACGGCTATCAGCGGGTGAAGCCGCCCCTGATCGAATTCGAGGAAAGCCTCGCCAGTGGCCCGGGCGCCGCCCAGGGCACCGCGATGTTCCGCCTGATGGACCCGGCCAGCCAGCGCATGATGGCGCTCCGCGCCGACATGACGGTGCAGGTGGCGCGCATCGCCGCGACCCGGCTGCAGAAGGCGCCCCGGCCCTTGCGCCTTTCCTATGCCGGCCAGGTACTGCGCGTGAAGGGCACCCAGCTCCGCCCCGAACGGCAGTTTCCCCAGGCCGGCGTCGAGCTGATCGGCGTCCGCTCGACCGCGGCCGATGCCGAGGCGGTGCTTTTGGCGATCGAATCGCTCGCCGCCTGCGGCCAGCCGCGGCCGGTCACCGTCGACCTGACCCTGCCCACCCTGGTGCCGGCGATCGCCGCGGCCCTCGGCCTCGATCCCGCGACCGCGGCAAATGCGCGCGATGCCCTCGACGGCAAGGACGTGGGCGAACTGGACGCCATCCCGGGCGAGGCCGGCGTTCTGTTCCGCGGCCTCCTCGAAGCCGCCGGCCCGGCCGACAAGGCGCTGGCGGCGCTGGCCCGTCTCGACCTGCCGCCGGCCGCCCGCGCCGAGGTCGACGAACTGGCCGCCCTGGTCGAGGCGATCCGCGCCGGTGGCGCGGCACCGACCCTGACCATCGATCCCGGCGAATACCGGGCGCATGAATATCACACCGGCTTCGGCTTCACCCTGTTCGCCGCCGGCGTCCGGGGCGAACTCGGCCGCGGCGGGCGTTACGACATGGTCGGCCCCGACGGCGGCACCGAAGAAGCGGTCGGCTTCACCCTCTATGTCGATTCGCTGCTGCGGGCCCTGCCCCAGCCGGCGCGGCCCGACTTCGTCTTCCTGCCCTTCGGCACCGATCCCGCCGAGGGCGCGGCGCTCCGGGCCGAGGGCCTGCGCACCGTGGCCGGCCTGGCGCCGGTCGAAGATCCCAGGATCGAGGCCAAGCGCCTCGGCTGCAGCCATCTCTACGCCGGCGGGACCGTCGTCCCCCTCGGCGCCTGATCCGTTGATCGAGGACTGAACTCATGGCCAATGTCGCAGTGGTCGGCGCCCAGTGGGGCGACGAGGGCAAGGGCAAGATCGTCGACTGGCTCTCGGAGCGGGCCGATGTCGTCGTCCGCTTCCAGGGCGGCCACAATGCCGGCCACACGCTGGTGATCGGCAATATCACCTATAAATTGTCGCTCCTGCCGTCGGGCATCGTGCGGCCGGGCAAGCTCTCGGTGATCGGCAACGGCGTGGTGGTCGACCCCTGGGCCCTGTTCGCCGAGATCGGCCGCCTGGAAGCCCAGGGCGTGAAGATCGGCCCGGACAATCTCATGGTGGCCGACAACGCCTGCCTGATCCTGCCCGTGCACAGCGAGCTGGACGGTTTCCGCGAAGACGCCAAGAAGGGCGGCAGCATCGGCACCACCCGCCGCGGCATCGGCCCCGCCTACGAAGACAAGGTGGGCCGCCGCGCCGTCCGCGTCTCCGACCTCGCCGATCCCGAGACGCTGTCGCGCCGGCTCGACGCGCTCTGCGCCCATCACGACGCGCTGCGCTCCGGCTTCGGCGCCC
>JAYSCC010000193.1:0-6153 GCA_041915065.1 Zavarzinia sp. | reverse complement strand
TTCCTGTGCTACCGCGCCGTGACCGTGCCCGACGGCCAAGGCGGCGTCGTTCCAAGGCAGTTGGAGCCCGATTGGGCCAATCTGGCGGGCGGCGGACCTCTGCCGGCGCAATTGACCTCGGCCAATGTCGACGGCGGCGCCTTCGACAACGAACCCCTGGACTTCGCCCACGCCATGTTGGCAGGCATCGCAGGCAGCAACCCGCGTAAACCGGAAAGGGTGGATCGGGCGCTGCTGATGATCGATCCCTTCAGCAATGCGGAACCGATCGGCGCGACCAAGCCGGAAAACCTGCTGAAGACGCTGGGGAACATGCTGGAGGCCGAAATCGCGCAGGCCCGCTTCAAGCCGGCCGAAGTCGCGCTGGCGGGCGACGAGGTAACCTTCAGCCGTTGGCTGATTTCCCCCGTGGGGCCGCCCGGCCCGACGCAGAAGCTGGGCAGCGATGCCATCGCAGCCGGCGGCTTGAAGGGATTCCTGGCCTTTGTCGATCCGGCGCTTTCGCACCATGATTTCATGTTGGGCCGTTACAATGCCCATCGTTTCCTGCGCCATCATTTCGCCCTGCCGGTCGATCGGCCGAACCAGGTGATCGGCCAATGGGGCCAGGCGGGCGATGCCACCGATGTCTTCGACCACAAGGGCGAAACGAGGCGCCGGCTGATCCATCTGACACCGGCCCTGTTGGCCACTCCGCCGACAGCGCCGGACCTGCCGGCCGTGCCACTGCCGGAAAAGGAAACAAAGGCCATGATCGGCCGCCGCTTGCGCCATCTCGTCAAAATGGCGAAGGCCGAAGTCGCCCAAAAGCGATCGCTCAAGGTTTCGCTAATCACCGCCTACCTGGTACCGCCGGCCTTGATCGCCCAGTGCTGGCTGATCGACCGGATCTACGAGCTGATCCTCGACGCGCTGGATGAGCGCCTGATGCTGGAGGAATGACGGCTCAGCGCCGGCTGCGCGCCGCGGCGGCGTCGAGATAGCCCTGGAGGATATAGGTCGCGGCCAGCTTGTCGACGAGCTCCGCCCGGCGCGCCCGGCTCATGTCCGCCTCGATCATCATGCGGGTGACCGCAGCGGTCGACAGCCGCTCGTCCCAGAAGGTCAGCATGAGGTCGCGGCGCTTGAGCACTTCACTGGAGAAGGAGCGCGTCGCCTGGACGCGGGGGCCGCTGCTGCCGTCCATATTCATGGGCAGGCCCAATACCACGCCGGCCACCTGGTGCTCGTCGATCAGGGCGAAGAAGCGCTCGACATCGATCGAAAATTTCACCCGCCGGATCGTCTCCAGCGGGCTCGCCACCGTGCGCGAAATATCGGAAAGCGAAAGACCGATCGTCTTGGTGCCGAGGTCGACGCCGAGCAGGCGTCCCATCGGCGGCAGGGCGGCATCGAAGCCGGCTTGGTCGAGCAGGGGCATGGCGGGCTTATAGCGGCACTGGCGGAGAGACTCCAGAGGCCCTGGCCGATAGGGCTAGGGCTTTTTGAGAGTGTCCGCGTCGTCCGCGCGCTCGACGCGGCGCCCGAACATTTCATGCATCCACGTCTTGCCGGCCGGATTTCCGGCGCTGACGGCCAGTTTGAACCAGCGGATCGCCTCGTCATCGTCCCGCACGACGCCTCTGCCGTCTGCGAGCGACCGCCCGAGTGCCACCATGGCGTCTGCGTTTCCAGCCTCCGCGGCCCTGCGGTACCAACGAACCGCCTCCACTGGGTTCCTGTCGAGGCCATAAGGCATTTCCAACGCGCGGCCGAACCGGAACATGGCGACAGGATCGCCCGCCTCGGCCGGCTGGCGGTACCAGCGGTCAGCCTCGACCTCATCCTGGGCGGTGATCTCGTCCTGGGTAGCCAAAGTGTCGAGGCGTCGCGCAGCATCGGTACTCCCCGCTTGCGCGGCGGCTCGATACCACTTGGCAGCCCCTGTCACGTCCCGACCGCCCGCAAAGCCGCTGTCCAGCGCTGCACCGGCCAGGAACATGGCCTGGACGTCCCCTTGTTCCGCCATGTGCTGCAATTCGCCGAATGTCGAAACGCCCGGCGGCCAAGAGATGAAGGTTGCCGCTGGTACTGGCGGTGCCGCCTGCTCCGCACATCCCGCGATCAGGGCCAAGACTGCCGCCAGCCCGGAAAAGCGGACCCGGTACCGCCAATCGCCGCCGGAAAGCTCGCCCTGACGGCCGGCGCCCGGCCAGCGCATTCCCGTTACAGCAGACTGTAGCCCCCTCGCCCACCCGACGATCCGGGTGGCCGGCACAAGACATTCCAACGAGACGAGCGAGTGCGGCTTCACCGGCGCGAATTCCAGATCCAGAAACACGCCCTGAGCGTATCGCCATGTCTCTGGCGATGTCCATGCGCTCTGCTGTCGCCTGGGCGGGGCCGACGTTGTCCATGCAGGCGACCTCGTCCTACCTGGTCGACCAGGGCATGACAGACTTATCGCGGTGGCGGCCGAAAGACGCCACTCCCAAGGCCGAATACCGCGTCGTGCCAATACTTCTGCCGATCCCTGAACCAGTGCCTGTTATTGGCGGTCTCGAACTTGGACAACGGCCGCCTGTCGCGGCCACTGCGAATGACCGAGAGGGATCCTCCCGCCCCGCGCCTGGTGGATGGGTTCGAGACCGTGCTCGCCCCACTCGACCAGGCTTGGTGAGGGCTTCAGTCGCCGCTGTCCGGCCGGCCGGCGGCGGCGAAGCCGAGGTCTTCGACCGCTGCCAGGACCTGGCCGCGCAGCCAGGCATGGGCCGGTTCCTTGTCGTAGCGGCTGTGCCAATAGAGGTTGACGTCCGGCGCCGGAATTGCGATCGGCGGGCGGAAGCGGCGGAGCGCCAGGTGGGGCGGCAGGCTGCGCGCGAATTGCAGCGGCACGGCGGCGATGTGGCTCCCCGCGGCAACCGCCAGCGCGACCGCCTGGAAATGCGGAAGGGCCAGGCTGACCCGCCGCTTCAGGCCAAGCACCGCCAGCGCTTCGTCGACCATGCCGGACATGCTGCCGTCGATCGAGCGAAGCGCATGGGGCAGCGTGGTGAAGACGTCGAGCGGCATCTCCGCCCCGTCCGCAATGCCGGCGAGGGCGGGATTGCCGGCCGCCGCGATCATCACGAAGGGCGCCTTGAAGAGCAGCTGGCACGACATCCAGTCCGGCACTTCGAGCGGGCGCTCCAAGGCGAGGTCGACGCTGTTCTCCTGAAGCAGGCGGCCGACCTCGCCCCGCGCACTGTCGAGCAGGCGGAGCCGCACCTCCGGCGCCTGCGCATGGATCCGGCGGGCGAGATCGGGCATCAGCAGCATCGAGAAGAAATCGGCCCCCATCAGGGTGAAGGTGCGCGCCAGGCCCGCGAGGTCGAGGCCGCGCACCGCCTGCACCATCGCCTCGATTTCGGCCAAGGCGGCACGGGCGTGTTCCGCGAGGTCGAGGGCGCGCGGCGTCGGCAGCATCTCGTTGCCCTGGCGGACGAAGAGCTGGTCGTTGAACAGGTGGCGAAGGCGCGCCAGCGCGGCGCTCACCGCCGGCTGGCTGAGGCCGATGCGGTCTCCCGCCCGGGTCACGCTGCGTTCCCTGACCAGGGCGTCGAAGACACGGATCAGGTTGAGGTCGAGGGCATTGAAATTCATGAACCCGATCGGCTCCATATGATCTCGCGATTGGGCTTGCGCACAGCCGGCCGCTACCACTCCCGCCACCACCATCGAGGACGGGAGATCCCCATGAGCATGACGACGACCGAGGCCGAGGGCTACCGCTGGTTCGGCAATTCCCTGATCGCCATCCGCCTTTCCGCAGGCGCCAGCGCCGACGGTCTCTGCCTGGTCGAGCAATGGCTGCCGGCGGGCGAGGCGCCGCCCGAGCACCTGCACCGGAACGAGGACGAGGTCTTCCACCTGCTCGCCGGTGAACTGCGCGTCCGCATCGGCACGGCCGAGCGCCTGGTCCGCGCGGGCGAAACGCTGGTCGCCCCCAAGGGCGTGCCCCATGCCTTTGCGGTCACCGGCGAGGAGGGCGCCCATCTGCTGACCATCACGCGGGGCGGCGATTTCGAAGCCATGCTGCGCCAGGCGAGCCGGCCCGCCAGGGCGCCCTGCCTGCCGGAAGCCGGCCTGCCCGATGCGGGCGCGATCGCCCATCTGACCGAGTGCTGCCGGCGCAATGCGATCGAGATCGTCGGCCCGCCGCTGGCCTGAGCGCCCCGATTGACTTGGCGGCACGGCGGTGCGCCAATGGCCCGGGTTCACCGGGACCTTCTGTTCGGACATCGGCCATGACCGTCAATCGTCGCTTCTTCCTGCTGGGTTCGGTTTCGGCGCCTGCGCTGGTGCTGGGGGCGGCGTCTGCCCGGGCCTGGTCGAGCCAGCCGCTGGGGCCGCAGGACGGCGCCACCTATGCCGCGCGCTGCGACGTGCTGCCCCACGACGGCCACCTGAAACAGGCACTCGACCTGCTGGCCAAGACGGGCATCACTGTGCCGCTGGCCAATGCCCAGGCCTGCCCGATCTGCGGCTGTACCATCACCCCCACCTGATCACTCCCGATGATCCTGATCGGCCAATACGACTCGCCCTTCGTGCGGCGGGTCGCGGTCGCGTTACAGCTCTATGGCATGGCCTATGAGCACCGGCCGTGGTCGGTGTTCGGCGATGTCGAGCAGGTCGCCCGCTTCAACCCGCTGCGCCGGGTGCCGGTGCTGGTGCTCGACGATGGCGAGGCACTGGTCGACAGTGTCTCGATCCTCGATCACCTGGACGAGGTGGTGGGGCCGGAACAGGCCCTGTTCCCGGCCGCCGGCGCCGCCCGCCGCGCCGCCCTCCGCCTTACTGCCTTCGGCACCGGCATCGCCGACAAGGCGGTGAGCCTGGTCTATTCCAGGGCCTGGCACCGCGAGACTGCCGGCGATTGGATCGCCCGTTGCCGCGGCCAGATTTCCGGCGTGCTCGACCATCTGGAAGCCGAACGGGCCACCCTGCCCGGCCCCTTCTGGTTCGGCGACAAGATCGGCCACGGCGACATCGCGCTGGCCTGCGCCCTCCGCTTCACCGCCGAAGCCCATCCCGGCGTCTTCGAAGCTGCCCATTGGCCCCATCTCGCCGCCCATGCCGCCCGCTGCGAAGCCCTGCCCGCCTTCGCCGCCGTGGTGCAGCCGTTGGTCACGCCGGACTGACTGGCGTCACGGTGAGGGCGGGGCGGGATTCGAGAATGCGTTCCCATGCTCGCGACCGCTGGTGAACCGGGCTTCGAGACGATGCAAGGCTTCCAGGGCCTCGGCATCCCCCAGGCGGCCTTGCGATACCAGTCCATGGCCGCCCTCTCGTCCTTGGGGACCCCCCGGCCGTGCTCAAGCACCTGTCCGTAATGGGACATGCCTTGGTCGTCGCCGGCTTCCGCCGCCTCCCGGTAGAGCCTGGCGACTTCCGCATCGTCGACAGCTCCGGCCTTGCCTGCGGCCATCATGTCGCCCAAGCCGACCTTGCCGGTCGGATCGCCGGCCTCGGCGGCACGGCGAAACAGCCGCAGGGCTTCGGCTTCGTCGACTTCCGTGCCCCGACCGTAGCGTAGCATGATCGCGAGATCGGCCATGGCATTGGGATTGCCGCTATCCACCGCCTTGCGGAGCCAGCGGACCCCCTCGGCCTCGTCCTTCTCGACGCGGTAGCCTTCGGCCAGCATGACGCCAACCCAAGTCATCGCTTCCGGATCGCCCTTTTCGGCCCGGGCTTTTACCTTTGCGAAATTGATGTTGCCGAGACTTTGGACAGGCCCCGTCCTCGGATGATCCTGGCCGGCACAGCCGCTGGCCAGGGCCAAGGCCAGCAGGGCCGCAATGAAACGCCCGGCACGAACGACGATCCAAATCCACCGCATATGCGTGAACCGTTAAATTAAAATCCCGCAGAGAGCGTATCCGCTTTTCCGCCGCTGTCCGCGCGGCAGCTTTGCCGCTCCGCTTCGGTCGCATGTCCCCTGCCCGGCCTGAACCCTTGCCAGCGCGCCCGCCGGGTTGCTAGGTTCCCCGCCTGCATTTCCGGGAAACTCAAGTCATGTCGGTCGATCCCGCCACCGTGAAGAAAATCGCACGCCTGGCCCGCCTTCGGGTGGACGAGGCGGAACTGCCTGCCCTCGCCGAGGCAGTGAACGGCATCCTGCATTTCGTC
>JAYSCC010000192.1:0-6206 GCA_041915065.1 Zavarzinia sp. | reverse complement strand
GAGGCAGACCGGGCAGCGGGCGATCAAGTCGCGGCCGCGCATTGTGATCAGATCCGGCGCACCGGGGCCGGCACCGATGAAATGGATGGTCATCTCTCCTCCGTTTCGGCCAGGGCCGCTGTCGCCATGCCGTCGGGCGAGACGGCGCGCGGGCCGATCAGTCGCGAACCCGGCCCCGCTGCCGCCAGTGCCGCTGCTTCCGCCAGGCTGCCCGTTCCGGTAACCGCGAGGGACCAGAAGGAGCGGGTCGCGGTGATCTGCGCCTGCAGATCGGCACGCGGAATGGCCCGAAGGGGCAGGCCCAGTTCGGCCGCCAGGGCCAGCAGCACGGGTGCTGCGGCCTTCTCGGCGGCGGTGGCGAGCAGGGTGACGCCGTCGGTGCCCCCCGCCGCCCGCAATGCCGCGCGCAGCGAACCAATGGTGGCGCCGCACCGGAAGCCGATCCCGGCTACCCGCATTTCACGACACTCCATTGCACGATCGGCCGCGCCGGCACCCAGCCATGCAGATTGCCCAGTGGTTTCACCGCCGCGAGTTCGATGCGGAGAAGTTCGCCGCCGTGGCGCGCCGCCATGGTCGCCAACAAGGCCTCGGTCTCCAGCGTGACGGCGTTGATCACCAGCCGTCCGCCGGGGCGGAGCCGGGACAGCACCTCGGCGACCCCTTCCGCCGTGGCGCCGCCGCCGACGAAGACGGCATCGGGCAGGGGCAGACCGGCCAGGGCCGCGGGCCAATCGGCCCCGATCACGGCGATTTGCTCGCTCAGGCCGAAGGCGGACAGATTGGCGGCCAGAGGGGCGAGCCGGTCGGCCCGGCTCTCGACCGCGACGGCGCGCCCCTCCGGCCCTGCCGCCAGGCACCATTCGATCGCGATGGAACCCGAACCGGCGCCGAGATCCCACAGAAGTTCGCCCATGCGGGGGGCGAGGGCGGCCAGGGTGAGCGCGCGGACCGGGCGCTTGGTGATCTGTCCATCCTGCAGGAAGGCATCGTCGGGCAGGCCCGGCGTTCGGGGCAGGCCGGTCGCCCCGGTCGCCTCGATGGCGACGGCCACAGGCGCGGTTACGGCCTCGAGGTCGAAGCCCTGCGCCACCCTCGTGCGGATCCGTTCCCGCGGCCCGCCCAGCGCTTCCAGGACATGCAGCCGGCTGGCGCCGAAACCCTGCGCGCAGAGGAATTCGGCCAGCGCCGCCGGTGCCTCGGCGTCGCGGAGCAGGCAGATCAACCGTCGCCCGGCAGTGAGGCGGGGCAGCAGTGCCGCCAGCGGCCGGGCATGAAGGCCGAGACATTCCGTGCGTTCCAGTGCCCAACCGAGGCGCGCCGCCGCCAGGGAGAAGCTGGACGGGGCCGGAAAGGCCCGCCACTCGCCGGCTTCCAACCGCGCCACCAGCACTGTGCCGGCGCCGGGCCAGACGGGCTCGCCCGAGGCGAGCACCGCGACCCGCCGGCCCCGGCAAGCGAGCACTGGCGCCACGTCGAAGGGTCGCGGCCAGGGCCGGCCGCGCGTGCCGGCCTCGGCCAGCGTCAGGTGACGCGGCCCGCCGAAGACGATTTCCGCCGCCTGTAACGCTTCGCGGCTTGCCAGGCCGAGGCCGGAAAGGCCATCTTCCCCGATGCCGATGATCGACAGCCAGGGCTCAGCCATGATCCGCCCCCTTATTCTCGGCGGCACGCTCGATGCCGGCCGCCTCGCCCAGGCCATGGCGGCGGCGGGTCTGCCGGGCCTCTATTCCTATGCCGGCCGTACGGCGGAGCCGAAGCCGCAGCCGCTGCCGACCAGGATCGGCGGCTTCGGCGGCATCGATGGCCTGGCCGCCTTCCTCCGCGCTGAAGCGATCACCCACCTGGTGGACGCCACCCATCCCTTCGCCGCCGCCATGAGCAGCCATGCCGTCGCGGCGGCGCGTCTGGCGGGCGTGCCTCTGATCGCCCTCGAACGCGCCCCCTGGCAGCCGGGTGTGGGCGACGATTGGCGTTCCGTGACCGATGTCGCGGGGGCGGTCGAGGCATTGGCGGGTCAACGGCGCCACGTCTTCCTGGCGATTGGGCGTCAGCATCTGGCCGATTTCGCGGCTCGGCCGCAGCATCATTATCTGCTCCGCCTGGTCGATGCGCCGGAGGGGCCGTTGCCGCTGCCCGATGCCGTCGCGGTGGTCGATCGCGGGCCTTTCACCCTGGCGGGGGACCTCGCCCTGATGACCGCGCATGGCACCGAAGTGGTGGTCGCCAAGAATGCCGGCGGCGAGGGGGCGCGGGCTAAGCTCGACGCCGCACGCGCCCTGGGCTTGCAGGTGGTCATGATCGAGCGGCCGGCGATCCCACCCCGACGCAGTGTCGAGACGGTGGCAGCGGTGATGGACTTCCTGCGTCATCCGGCCGACCTCGGGGTATAGAGCCAGCGCCCGGCCCGCCGCGTGGTCGAGGAACCGACCAGGACCAGGGTCCTCATGTCCGCCATCTCGGGTATCGCGGCGCCGAGGCTGGTGGTCAGGATCGTCTCCTCCGGGCTGCCCACGGCGCGGGCGAAGGCGATCGGCCGCGCCATGCCGCAGGCCTCGCGCAGGATCTCCAGCGCGCGGGCGAATTGTCCGGGCCGGGCCTTGGAACGCGGATTGTAGAGCGCCAAGGCGAAATCGGCCGCGGCCGCCAGGCGTAGGCGTTTTTCGACCAAGGCCCAGGGCTTCAGATTGTCGGATAGGTTGAGGGCGCAGAAATCATGGCCGAGGGGCGCGCCGAGCCGGGCCGCCGCCGCCAGCATGGCAGTAACCCCGGGCAGCACGGCGATCTCGATCGCGTCGCCGTCGTCCCGTTGCTCCAGCGCCTCGAACACGGCCGCCGCCATGGCGAAGACCCCGGGATCGCCGGAGGAGACCACGGCGACCCGCCGCCCGGCGGCGGCGAGGTCGAGGGCCAGGCGTGCCCGTTCGAGTTCGACGCCATTGTCGCTGGCGTGGCGACACACGCCCGGTGCCAGGACGAGGCGGGCGACATAGGTGCCGTAACCGACCACGTCGGTCGCGCGGGCCAGGGCTGCCGTCACTTCCGGCGTCACCTGCGCGGCCGGGCCTGGGCCGAGACCGGCGATGGTCAAACAGCCTTTCACGGCAGTTCCTCCCGCGCCGGGCGGCGGCCCTCGCCATGGACTAGCACGATGGCGAAATAGGGACAGGCGTCGTCCGCCACCGTCGCCAGCGGACGCACCCGCTCGGCGGGCATGGTGCCATGTTCGACCAGCAGCGCCTGGCCCAGCCGGCCAGCGGCGGCCAGGGCGCGGCGGATTTTGGGCAGGTTGCGTCCGGTCTTCATGACCACCAGAGCGTCGGCCGCTGCCATGTGACGGGTGAGGTCGTCTTCCGCCATGGTGCCGGTCAGCACGGTCAGCACGTCGTCGCCCCAGGTGATCGGCCGGCCGGTCGCGGTCCAACAGCCGGCCATGCCCGGAATTCCCGGGATCACTTCGACCGCCGCCTTGTCTTTCAGGCGGACATGGAGGTGCATGAAGGAGCCGTAGAAGAAGGGATCGCCCTCGCACAGCACTACGACATCTTCATGTGCCGCGATTGCGGCCAGGCGGGCGCTCCAATCGTCGTAGAAGCCGGACAGGACGGCGTTATAGGCCGGGCTGTCGAAGGGGATCTCGGTGGTCACCGGATATTCCATGGCGTGTTCGGCGGCTCCCGGCGCCAACATACCTTCGACGATGCGGCGGGCCTGGCCTAGCCGGCCCTTCTTGCGGAAATAGGCGATATGGCGGGCGGCGCGGATCGCCCGGTCGGCCCGCAGGCTGATCAAGTCGGGATCGCCGGGACCGAGGCCGGCACAGATCACTCGTGCCATGGTTCACTCCGGCTCGCCGGCGAGGGCGTTGACGGCCGCCGCCGTGATCGCCGAGCCGCCCAGCCGGCCTTCGACCACCAGCGCCGGCACCGGTGCCATCTCGAAAAGTTCGGCCTTGGATTCGGCCGCCCCGACAAAGCCGACGGGACAGCCGACGATCGCCGCCGGCCGCGGGCAGCCCGGGTCCTTCAGCATGTCGAGGAGATGGAACAGGGCAGTCGGCGCATTGCCGATGGCGACCACGGCGCCGGAAAGCCAGGGCCGCCACAGGGCGACCGCTGCCGCCGAGCGGGTGGTGCCGAGGTCGTGGGCCAGCAGCGCCACCGAAGGGTCGGCCAAGGTACAAACCACCGCATTGCCCGCCGGCAGGCGGGATTGGGTGATACCTTCCGCGACCATATGGGTATCGCACAGGACGGCGCCGCCGGCATGAAGGGCGTTCCTTGCCGTCGCCGCCATGCCCGGCGTGAAGCGGATATGGGCTTCGAGGCCGACGAGGCCGGCGGCATGGATCATGCGCACCGCCACCACCTCTTCCTCCGGCGTGAAACGGGCGAGATCCGCTTCGGCCCGGATGATGGCGAAGGAGCGGCGATAGATGGTGGAGGCATCGGTTTCATAGTGGCGCAGGGTCATGGCGTCTCGAAGGGCAGGGCGGGGGTGCCGAGGAGGGTTTCGGCCGAGAGGCCGGTGCGGATGGGGGCGTCCCCGGCCCTGCCGGGACGGATCAGGGCGAAGCCCTCGGCCTGCGCGGTCAGGGTGACGTCGGCCGGGGCGGGATGGGCACAGCCCTTGGCGCAAGCGGAAAGGTGCAGGCAGGCGCCGGGCGGTACCCGGGGCGCCAGGACACGGGCAAGGTCTCGCACCGGGGCCAGGGCCTGCCAGCAGCCGGGCGCCCCGGGACAGGCGACGACGCGAAGCCGTGGGTCGCCGGCATCGAAAATAAGACCGTCGCCGGCCGGTGCGGCCGTAGCGCCCTCGGCCAGGATCAGGCGCCACGGGGTGAGACGCAGAGGGTATTCGGCCAGGTCGAGCAAGGTCTCGGCCCGCAGGCGGCCGAATTCCAGGGCGACGAAGAAACCGGCGGGGTGTAGTCCCGGGCCCGGTGGCGTTACGGCAGGGGCGGGCGCGGCCTCGCCCGCGAGGGCCGGCGGCAGCTCGGCGCCGCTGGCGATCAGGGCTGCCATGCGGCCACGGCCGTCGCGGATACCACCGGCCGCGACGAACCAGTGGGCCAGTTCTGCGACTGCCTCGGCGAGATCCGGCGGGGCGACCCTGCGGCCGTGGGCGGCACCGTCGGCCCGCAGGATCAAGCCGCCCGAACCGTCCGCCTCGATCCGGATGTCGCCCGGAATCGAGGCCATCACGCGCAACGGCCCGTGGTCCAGCACGGCGCCGAATTTGCCGGGCAGGGGCGGTGCCTGGCGAAGCCCCGCTTCGATCGCCGCCGCCAGCGCCGGCGTGTCGCTGTTCTCGGGCCAGAACGGCGTGATGGCCAGATTGCGCCGCGCCTCCACCGCCGGATCGGCGTCGAGCAGGCCGAGCCGGGCGAGGTCGCCCAGCAGGTCCGGATGGCTCGCCGCCGTGACACCGCGGAGCTGCAGATTGGCGCGGCCGGAAAGGTCGATCTCACCACTGCCATGGGCGAGGGCGGCACGGGCGAGGCCCGATGCCTGCGCCGGTGCCAGCCGGCCCAGCGGTACGCGCACCCGGACCACCAGCCCGTCACCCGATGGCATCGGGCGATGAGCACCGGGGCACCAGCCCTTCACGGCATAGCCGTCGGTCACGGTGCAACCTCCAGCATCGCCACGATCGCATTGCGCCGGCTCCGCCACAGGCCCGCGGCGTGAAGCCGGCGGAAACAGTCGCGCAATGCCTCGAGGGCGGCCGGATTGGCTGCCGCGAGGAAGTCGACCACCGCCTCTCGGCCGAGCGTGGCGTCGTGGTAGAGGTCGAACAGATGGGCGGGGACGGTGCCGGTGAGCTGGGCGAAGGCGGCCAGATGGTCGAGGGTCGCGGCGATCTCGGCGGCGCCCCTGAAGCCGTGGCGCATCATGCCGTCCGCCCAGGCCGGCTGGGCCGCCCGCGCCCGCACGATGCGCGCGATTTCCTCGGTCAGCAGGCGGGCGCGAGGCCGGGATGGATCGGTCGCGTCGAGGTGGTAGAGCGGGACGTCGTCCCCCCGCGCCGCCGCGAAGCCGCCGATATGGGCGGCCGGATCGAGCGAGAGCAGGATGTCGCTCTCCGCGAGGTCGTGGACATGAACGAAACCGTCGGCAGCCCCCACCCGCGCGGTCAAGGCGGCCGGCGCCGGACCGCCGCCGTCGAAGGCGAAGGCGGACGCGGCGAGCCACGTCTCGCCCGCG
>JAYSCC010000191.1:0-6289 GCA_041915065.1 Zavarzinia sp. | reverse complement strand
AGGAAGGGATCGCTCTCCAGCGTCGTCGCCAGCATGGTGAAGGGTTGGTCGGTGTCGTTGACGACCGACGGCTGCGGCACATGCTCGAGCACGAGGTCGAACAGCGGCGCCAAGGTCTCGCGCGGCTCGTCCAGTTCCTTGACGGCCCAACCCTGCTTGCCCGAGGCATAGAGGACGGGGAAGTCGAGCTGTTCCTCGTTGGCGTCGAGGGCGGCGAAGAGGTCGAAGACTTCGTTCAGCACTTCGTCCGGACGGGCGTCGGGGCGGTCGATCTTGTTGATCAGCACGATCGGGCGGAGGCCGAGGCGGAGCGCCTTGCCGGTGACGAATTTGGTCTGCGGCAGCGGGCCTTCGGCGCTGTCGACCAGGACGACGACGCCGTCGACCATCGACAGGATGCGCTCGACTTCGCCGCCGAAGTCGGCGTGGCCCGGGGTGTCGACGATATTGATGCGGGTGTCCTTCCAGACGACCGAGGTCGGCTTGGCCAGGATGGTGATGCCCCGCTCTTTTTCCAGATCGTTGCTGTCCATGACCCGCTCGGCCACCTGCTGGTTGGCGCGGAAGGTGCCCGACTGCTTCAGGAGCTGGTCGACCAGGGTGGTCTTGCCGTGGTCGACGTGGGCGATGATGGCGATATTGCGGATCTGCATGAAACGCGCCTTCCGGGCACTGGCTTGGCGGCCCTTTCGGGGCCTGCGGCATCGAACGGGCCCGCCTGGTCTCGAATGTCGAGGCCGGGTAAACGGGCCGAATTCATCTGAAATGCCGCATCTCGGGCGGCGGCGGAGTATAGCCCGAGTTTATGGCGGTGCAACAAGAAGTCCCATGCAGCCCCTGCATGGCCCGCCTCTAAGCAGACGGGCCGGGGGAACCGAAACTCGGGTCGCGCCGCTCGGCCGGCGGGGGCGGTGCGGGCTTGGGTTCGAGGGCGCGTTTGCCCCGGCGCAGGCTGGCGGCGAAGAGGGCGACGAAGAAGGCGGCACCCGCGATCGCCCCCCAGGTCACCGGGACCGACCAGACCGACCAGAAGGGCTCGATCCGCGCGCCCGTGGCATCGCCGGCGACATAGGTCAGGGTCACCCGCTGGCCCTGGCGGTAGCTGCCGGGGGCCACGCTGTGGTCGGTGAAGTCGATGGCGACGCCATCCACGGTCTTGAACTGGATCTTGGGCGCGCCGTCCGCTTCGAGGGCGATCACCTCGCCCTGGGCGCGGGGGAAGTGGTTCAGGGTGGCGACCACCGTCTCATATTGTTGCCAGGCGAGATAGGTGAGGCCGCAGGCCCCGGCCAGCAGGACGAGGCGGATCAGAAAATGCAGGCGCGGCATTTCCTCTGGCCGACGGCGCCGGCTGGTCATCAGGGCAAGGCCGAAGATGACCGCGAGCGCGCCGCCGCCGACCGGAATGGCGACCGGGCTCCACACCGCGATCAGGTCGCCGGACTGGATCAGGTCGGGGCGGCCGGCGGGCTGCATCAGGTGGACCGGCTGGCCCACCGTATAGTCGGCCGGATCGGCGGGTGGCAGGCGGAATTCGGCCGCTTTGCCGTCATCACCGCGATAGGCCGCGACCGGCACGATCTCGGCGCTGCCGGGCTGGGGGTCGAGGCGGGCGATCTCGGCCACCACGTCCTCGGCATTGCCGAGCCGCTTCCAGGTGGCGATGCCGTCCTGGACGCCGAGCCAGCCGAAGACGCCGCCGGCGACCAGCAGCACGAAACCCAACAGGCGGATGATCAAGACGGCGGCGCCCTTCACGAGGGCCGGCGGCGGCCCTGCCACAGCAGCAGGCCCGAGCCGACGGCGATTCCGAGGCCGAATATGCCGAAGATCAGGACGAGAAACCACCGCGTGAAGAAGCCGCCGTAAGAAGCGCGCCGCGGATCGGCCGGATCGTAGTCGACCACGACCTTCTCGCCCACCTGATAGGCCGGTGGCCGGGCGCAGGCCCCGCTTCGGAGTTCGATCCGCTCGCCGGCCGCCGTCGTAAAGGCGACCACCGGGCAGAGGACTGGTTGGGGGCCGCCCGCCGCCTCGAGGCGGATCACCGTGCCCTCGGCCCGCGCCCCGGCGGCCAGGAGCTGCCGGCGTGCGGCATAGCCGGCAATCGCCAGGAAAGCCACGGCGAGGCCGGCCGCCAGCCAGCCGAACAGGCGGAGCAGGCGGCCGTCGCTCACAGGGTCAGGACGACGTGGGCGATGTCGGGCTCGCCCGGCGTGCCCTTGATCGCGAAGCCGAGTTCGGAACAGAGCTGCAGCATGGTCCGGTTTTCGCGCAGGACTTCGCCGTAGATCTCCTTCATGCCGCGCTCTTTGCCATAGGCGATGATGCGCTCCATCAAGAGCCGGCCGAGGCCGCGGCCGATCCGGTCGGAGCGGAGCAGGACGGCATATTCGCCCTTCTCGCCGTCGGGTTCGCAAACCAGGCGGCCGGTGCCGTACCAGGGCGCTTCGCCCGGCGGGCCTTCGCCCATCAGGACGAAGGCCATCTCACGGTCGTAGTCGATCTGGGTCAGCTTGGCGGCAAAGGCGTGGCTCAGCTCCTTCATGGGGGCGAAGAAGCGGAGCCGCAGATGGTCGGGCCGCACCCGCGCGACGCCGGAAATCAGGGGTTTTTCATCCTCCGGCCGGATCGGGCGCAGGATGTAGTGCTCGCCGTGGTCGTCCACGACTTCCTGTTCCAGCATCTTGGGGTAGGGGCGGATGGCCAGTCGGCGCGAGCCGGTCTGGCTCGGCTCGGCCAGGCGGATTCGGGCGTCGAGCACGATGATGCCGCTCGGGTCGGCGACCATCGGGTTGATTTCCAGTTCGACGATCTCGGGGTGGTCGATCGCCATCTGGGCGACGCGGAGCAGGCTCAGTTCGACCGCGCGCTGGTCGACCCCCGGCCGGCCCGGCTGTTCGGCCAGCAGCTTGGCGACCCGGGTGCGGGCGATCGCATGGCGGGCCAGGGACAGGTTCAGGGGCGGTAGGGCGATCACCCGGTCGCGGATCACTTCGCTCGCGGTGCCGCCGTTGCCGAACACGATGACCGGGCCGAATTGCTCGTCTTCGACCAGGCCGAGTAGCAGCTCGTGGCCGTCCGGCCGGATCACCATGGGCTCGACCGTGAAACCGTCGATCCGGGCGTGGGGCGCGCGGGCGGTGACCCGGCGCAGCATCAGCTCGGCGGCGCGGCGGACGTCGTCCGGCTCGTCCAGGCCCAGGGTGACGCCGCCCACCATTTTCTTGTCGATCGGATCGCGCGTCGCGATCTTCAGGACGATGGTGGCGCCGATCCGCTTGGCGTGGTCGGCGGCTTCCTGGGGTGTCGCCGCAAAGATCGGCCGCACGGTCGGGAAGCCATAGGCGCCGAGCAGGCGGAGTGCGTCCGGCCCATGCACCCATTCGCGGCCGGCCAGACGGTGTTCCTCGATCTCGTCGGCGACGAAACGGGCGTCGAAAGTGAAATCGGCCGGCACCGAATCCGGGGTTTCCGCCAACAGGTCCTGGTTCCGGCGATAGGCGACCATATGCATGATCGCGCGCGCCGCCTGGCGCGGCGTCGAGAAGGTTGGAATGCCGGCACCGCGCAGTGCCGCCCGGGCCGCCCGGGCCTCGGTCTCGCCCATGAAACAGGCGATCAGGCGGGGCTGGCGCCTGGTGCCGAAGCCGCGCAGCGTCGCTTCGACCGCCATCAGGGCGGAGGACACGGCGGACGGCGTATGAACGACCAGGATACCGTCGATGCCGCGGTCGGCCGCCAGCACGGGCAACACGTCGGCATAGCGTTCGGGCGGCGAGTCCGGGCCGACGTCGATCGGGTTGAGGTCGGACTTGATGCCGGGGATGCCGGCCAGGGCCGCCATGGTGGCGGTCGACAGTTCGGCCAGATGGGCGCCCCGGTCGAAGATGTGATCGGCGGCGAGCAGGCCGGCGCCATAGCCGTTGGCCAGGATCGCCAGGCGGTCGCCCATGGCCGCACCCGGCACGCCCAGGGTGGAGGCGGCGTCGAACAATTCCTCGACCGCATCGACCCGGACGCAGCCGGCGCGCGCCAGCACGGCGTCGAACACGCCGTCGGTATCGGCGAGGCGGCGGATCGCGGTGGTCGCGGGCGGCAGCGGGCCGTAGCGCCCGGCCTTCAGCACCACGACCGGCTTGGTGCGGGCGGCGGCGCGTAGCGCCGACATGAACTTGCGCGGCTTGGTGATCGATTCGAGATACATGATGATCGCGCCGGTGGCGTGATCGAGGGCCAGCCAATCCAGCACGTCGGCGAGGTCGACGTCGCATTTGGCGCCCAGCGAGACGGCGCGGGAAATGCCGACGCCGTTGCCCGCCGCCCAGTCGATCAGCGTGTCTAGGATGCCGTTCGAATGGGTGATGAAGGCGAGCCTTCCGGGCGGCGGCAGCACGGGCGAGACCACGGCCTGGAGCCCGATCGCCGGCACCGCCAGGTTGAAGGCGCCCGGCCCGACGATGCGGAGGCCCGAAGGCGCCGCCGCGGCCAGCATGGCTTCGACCACGGATGGGTCTTCGGGCGGGGCGCCGACCGCCAGCACGACCTTGCAGCCGCGCGTGCCGAGCGCTTCGATCAGCGCCGGTGCCCGCTCCAGGTCGCCGTTCAGGATCGCCAGGTCCGGCACCTCTTCGAGCGCAGCGACGGCCTCGACCGTGTCTTCGGCGACCAGCAGCTTGCCGTGGAAAGGCGCGCGGGTGACCCCGTTCGCGACGGCGGCGGCCACGGCATCGTCGGTCTCCGCCGGTCCCAGCAGGGCGACGACACGGGGATTGAACAGGAAATCGAGATTACGCACCGTCATGGTCTTATCATTCCACGAACAGAGGGCTTCGTCCCGCTATCGATTCGGGACAAGGAGTTAGAATTCGATGAAGGCGATCGTCGCGACCAGCTTGGGTCAGGGGCCGCGCGGGCTGCAACTCCTCGAAATGGCGGCGCCTGTGGCGGGGGTGGGGGAACTCCTGATCGCCGTGCGCGCGGCCGGGGTGAATTTCGCCGACAGTCTCATGTTGGCGGGGCGCTATCAAACCCGGCAACCGCTGCCCTTTTCGCCTGGACTTGAAGTCGCAGGCGAGGTGCTGGCCTGCGGCCCCGGTGTCACCGGCTTTTCGCCGGGTGACCGGGTGCTGGCGATCCCTTCCTACGGCGGCTATGCCGAGCAGGTCGCGGTCTCGGCCGAGCGGGCGGTGAAGATCCCGGGCGGTATGGATTACGTGGTCGCTGCGGGCTTCCCGGTCGCCTATGGCACTTCGCACCTCGGGCTCGACTATCGGGCGCGGCTGAAGCCGGGCGAAAAACTCCTGGTGCTGGGCGCCGCGGGCGGTGTCGGCCTCACCGCCGTCGAACTCGGCGTCCTGATGGGGGCCGAGGTGATCGCGGTCGCCAAGGGCGAGGCCAAGCTGGCGGTGGCCAAGGCCCAGGGCGCCCATCATGCGATCGATGCCGACGTGCCGGACCTGAAGGCGGCAATCCTGGCGGCGACCGGCGGCGACGGCGTCGACGTGATCTATGATCCGGTCGGCGGCGCGCTCTTCGAGGCGGCGATGAAATGCGCCGCCTTCGAGGCCCGCGCCCTGATCATCGGCTTCGCCTCGGGCGACGTGCCGCAGATCGCGGCCAATCGCCTGCTGGTCAAGAATGTCGACGTGATCGGCTTCTGGTGGGGCGCTTATGCCGACAAGCGGCCCTCGGTGATGGCGGATTCCTTCAGGACGCTGATCGGCTGGTGGGAAGAAGGCCGGCTCCGCCCCCATGTCTCCGATACGCGGCCGCTGGCGCTGGCGGCCGAGGCGCTCGAACTCGTGCTCGAGCGGCGCTCGACCGGCAAGGTGGTGATCACCGTCGGCGATTGAACTCGGCCGGCAGGTGCGGGATGCGGGCGGCATGGCGCGGTGCCGGCAGGCCACGCGCCGGCCAGTCCTGTTCGAAGGGGGCGATGTTGCCGACGAATTGCGCCGTCGTCGCCGCCCAGGTGAAGTTCAGAGCATAGGCCCGGCAAGCCGCGGGATCGAGGGCCAGGGCGCGGCGGCAGGCGGCCCCCAGGTCCTCGTCCATGACGCCGACGCCCGGCCCCAGCACGTCCTGCGGGCCCGGCACGGGATAGGCCGCGACCGGCAGGCCGCAGGCCAGGGCCTCCAGCATGACGAGCCCGAAAGTATCGGTCTTGCTCGGGAAGACGAAGACGTCACCGGCCCGGAAATAGGCGACCAGCTCGTCGCCGTGGCGCGCCCCGGCGAAATGGACGGCCGGATAGGCCGCCGTCAAGCGCGCCATCTCCGGCCCGGCG
>JAYSCC010000190.1:0-6296 GCA_041915065.1 Zavarzinia sp. | reverse complement strand
GACCGCCCGGCCCGCGCCGCCCAGCTTGCTGCCGATCTCGGCCGCTTTCACGGTCTCGATCCGCCGCTCCATCGGCTTCGGCTCGACCACTTCGAGCAGGACCTGGGTCGTATTGGTCAGGGCGTGGCTGATGTTGCCGTTGCTGCCCCCGGTCATCACCACCGTATAGACGCCGACCAGCGAGGTCCCCTCCGGCGCCACCTTCCTGAGGAGGGCGTAGCGGACATCCTTCACATAGTCGAAGACGGCCGGGATGAAGGATTGGCGGGTATTGTCGTAGCCCGAGCCGACCACCAGCGCCTGCTTGTTGTCCCAGGAATATTTCAGGCTCGGGAAGGCTTCGCCGCAATCCTCGGCGGCGCATTGGAAGGCGATCTCGAAGCCCTTGGCGGTCAGCGCATCGGTGAAATTGCGCAGCACTTCGAGGGTCGAACGTTCCTCGTTGATCAGATAGATCGTGCGGGTGACTTGGCCTTCCGCCCGCTCGCGCTTGTCCCAGGCGGGGCTGGAATAGCTCTTGCCGAGCGCCGGGCTCGACGGCAGCAGCAATTCGTCGAAAGGCTTCTTGGTCTGCGACAGGATGACAGAGCCGCCATAGCGCCCGGTCAGCGGATTGTCCGCCGCCCCCGGGGCATCGCTGGTCATAACCTTCTTCAGCCTGGGTTCGATCTCGTCCTCGGCCCGGGCGGCCTGCATAGCGACGCAGGACAGCATCACGGCCGCGACGGCGCCCGCGAAACGCATGAAACGAATCGACATGATCTGCGTGTCCCCCCGGTTCGGCAGGGGCACGACGCTAACCCGGCGCCGGGGCGCCGGCAATGGCGCCTCAGGCGTCTTCCCGCTCGATCCAGGGGATGCGGGCGACCGGCACACCCTCGTCGTCGAGCGCCTTGGCTTCCTCCGGCGTCGTCTCGCCATAGATGCCGCGGGCCTCGGCCTCGCCGTGATGGATCTTGCGCGCCTCGTCGGCGAAACGGTCGCCGACATAGTCACAATTGGTCTCGACCGCCTTCCGCAATTCCTTGAGCGCGGCGCGCATCTCGGCCTGCTGCTCGGCCGCCTTGGCCGATTTCTCGCGGCTGACGCCGGTCGCGATATTGGTCGCCTGGGGGCCGCGCGTCACCTTGGTCGCGCCGCAGGTGGGGCAGGCGACCTTGCCCTGGCGGGCCTGTTTCTCGAATGTGGCGCTGTCCTTGAACCACGCCTCGAAGACATGGCCCTCGGGACAGCCGAGGTCGTAGACGATCATGTCCTTGATGTGACGGTGCCAAGCCGCTTTGGCAAGGCCCTATCTGTCGAATGGCAGGGGCGCATCGGGCCGCAGGTAGTCCCTGAGTTCCGCCCAGGAGAGGTCGCACTGGAAGTCGCCCGCCGGAACCTGAGCGAGATAACCGCGGCCATAGAGGATATGGGCGCCGGCCTGGTCGAAGACCCAGGCGCCAAGCGTGGTGATCGGGCCGGGCACGAATTCGGTCCACAGCGGCACGGCGATGTCGTCCGTCACGCCGCGCGCCCGGAACGCCGCCGCGATGACGTCGCGGCAATGGGCGGCCAGGCGTTTGGACCGTGGGGCGTCCAGCACATCGTCGAAGCCGAGCCGGCGCCCGGCCCGGGGCAGGTAATTCACGGCGAAACGAGACTCTTCCGCGTCCCCGTCGGCCCGCTCGTACTGACCGAGTTCGATCGAGACGAAATCCGCCGAAGCATAGGCGATGCGAAAGCTGGCGATATGGGTGTGCGGGTAGATCGGCGCTTCGTCCACCTGCGGTGGCATCCAGCTCGAATGCGCCTTGGCCGCCAGAATGCCGTTCAGATCGGCAAACCCCGGCGCCGCGACCTCCGGCCAGATCAGTTCGATCTCGAGCCCGAGCGCAGGATCGACATGCACGTCGAAGACAGGGTGAAAGACGGGCGCGCCAGGCCCCTGCGCGTCCGGTTCGGCAGTGATCATGGCCAGACGGTCGGCGGTCATGCGCAGGAAGCGGTTATCCCGTTACTCTTCGCTGTAGCCAGGAATTGAGCCGAAGTCGCGCCGGAGCGCGCTCCAGCGCGCCTGGGCAAGATCCAACATCTGGCGCTGGCTGTGGTCGAGCAGCGGACGGAGGTGGTCGACGGCTGCCGTCAGTGCGGCATCAGCGGCGGCCTTCTCGGCATCCCGTCCGGCGAAGGCGGGCGTCGCCGTCGCGACGGCCAGCAGGGCGAGGACGGCGCCGATCGTCGTCGCCCCCGCCATGGCCGGGCTCAGCGATCGAACGGCAGAGGCGCGGCCGCCTTGGCCAGGGGTTTCAGCACGGCCCAGGAGAGCGTGCAGTCGTAGCCGCCTTCGGCATAGGAGCCGAGGGCATAGGGCGCGTAGTGGATGCGGACGCCGTCGCCATCGAAGCCCCAATTGGCGATGTCGCCGATACCGTCGGCCAGGGCCTCGTCGCCGAGGGAATCCGCGATCAGCTCGTCCGGGACTTCGCGCTTGTGTTTCTCGGCCGTGACCGAGGCGCGGCAGAGCGGGATCAGGGCGGCCTTGCCCTTGGCATCGATCACGTCGTCGAGCTTCAGGGCGCGGCCTGCCTCGGGCAGGAAGTTGACCACCACGTTGTAACTCATGCCGTGGGCGCCGCCGGTATATTCGTAGACCTCGAAATCGACCGAGACGAAGCGTCCCGAGGCATAACCGATACGATAGCCGACGATCCGGCCATAGGGCCCTTCCTCCGAGCCGATGTCGGTCTCGCTGGCGCCGGCCGCCTTGGCCAGGAGGCCGTTCAACTGGTTCATCGCCGGCGTCTGCGGCTCGACCACCTGGGGCCGGATGATCGAGACCTGAAGCTGGGCAGCTTCGTCGACCTCGCGCAGGATCACTGGCGCAAAGCGCGGCGCCCCCGGTCCGGCGAAGGCCGGCGCGGCGGAGAGCAACCCGGCCCGTTCTGTCGCCATGTCGGCTAGGCAGCCCGCGTTCGGGGTCGGCTTGCCTTGGCCCGGATAGTCCAAACAATTCTCGTCCCGGCGCTTCACCCAGTCTCGCTGGTCGTCACGCAGGGCCTTCTGTTGCTCGGCGTCGAGGGCGGCCCTGGCGGCGGCATAGGCGGCCGACATGGCGTCGTCCGCGGCCTTGGCGGCGGGATCGGCGCAGATCGCCTTTTCGATATCGGTCTTCGCCTTGGTGCAGTCGAAGGCGAGAGCGGCACCGGGACCGGCCAGCACTGCGGCGACGGTGACGAGCGGAAGCAGGCGCATCAAGGCCCCTCGAACAGACGGTCGTGTTTCAGGGCAGGGATCCGGCCGCGCGCCATCGCGACCAGGTCGAGGTCGAGATCGGCAGCGACGAAACCGACCTCGGTGCCGCCGTCGGCCAGCACCACGCCCCAGGGATCGATGATCAGCGAATGGCCGAAGGTCTGGCGGCCGTCCTCATGGGTGCCGGTCTGGCCCGGGGCGATGACGAAACAGCCGGTCTCGATCGCGCGGGCACGCTGGAGGACATGCCAATGGGCTTCGCCGGTGATCTTGGTGAAGGCGGCGGGCACCGCCAGGATCTCTGCCCCGCCCTGGGCGAGCCTTCGGTAGAGCGCCGCGAAGCGAAGGTCGTAGCAGATCGTGAGGCCCAGCTTGGCGCCCTCGACCTCGGCCACCACGGCGCGTTCGCCCGGGCGGTAGGAGGCGCTTTCGCGGAAGCTCTCGCCCCCCGGCAGGTCGACGTCGAACATATGGATCTTGTCGTAGCGCGCCTTGATGGCGCCCGCGGGATCGATCAGGAAGGCGCGGTTGGCCAGCCGGTCTTGCCCGACGTCGATCGGCAGGGAGCCGATCAGCAGATGCACGCCGAGTTCGGCCGCGAGTGCGCGGAAGGCGGGCAGCGCCTGGTCCTCTTCCTCGGTCCGGATCTTGGGGCGCATCGCCTTCTTGTCCCGCTCCATGAGCGAGGTCATTTCCGGCGTGGCGATCAGGCGGGCGCCGTCGGCGGCGGCGGCACGGATCAGCCGGCTCGCCGTTTCGACATTGGCGGCCACGTCCCGTCCCGCGGTGATCTGGACACAGGCAGCACGCAGGACGGACATGAAAAACTCCCGAGGCTCAGGCAGCGCTCAGGAGGGTATCCAGCTTGCCCGCGCGATCAAGAGCATAAAGGTCGTCGCAACCGCCGACGTGGGTTGCACCGATGAAGATCTGCGGCACGGTGCGGCGGCCGCCCGCGCGTTCCGTCATCTCGGCGCGCCTGGCAGCGTCCATCGAGACGTCGATCTCGTTGTAGGTGACGCCCTTTTCCGCGAGGAGCTGCTTGGCGCGGTAGCAATAGGGGCAGATCTGGGTCGTATAGATGGTGACGTCGGTCACGGTCGGGGCCCTCCGGCGGCTTCACCTCAATAACGTGGTGCAGTGCGAAAAGATCCTCAAGCGGCTTCTCCCGCATGGACGACCCGCGCCACGGTCAAGAGATCGACGCGGGCGGCCCCGGCCGCCTTCAACGCCCGGCAGCAGGCATCGGCCGTGGCCCCGGTGGTGAAGACATCGTCGATCAGGACGAGGTGCCGCCCGGCGATCCGGGGCTTGGCCCCTGCCGCCACCTCGAAGGCGCCCGCCACGTTGCGCAGGCGGGCGAGCCGGCCGAGCCGGCCCTGGGGCGGGGTGGCCCGGCGGCGCAGCAGTACCTCCGGCCAGACCGGCGTGCCCGACAAGGCGCCTACCTGGCGCGCCAGCTCGGCCGCCTGGTTGTAGCGCCGGGCCAGGCGGCGCTGCCAATGGAGCGGCACCGGCACCAGGGCGTCGGCGCCGTCGAGACAATCAGCACCGGCCTGGACCAGCAGCCGGCCGAGGGCGGGCGCCAGATCCAGCCGGTCGCCATGCTTGAAGCGGAGCAGCAGGTCGCGAATCGGCCCGCCGTAGCGCGCTGCCGCCCTGGCATGGTCGAAGCGGGGCGGCGCCGCAATACAGGCGGCGCAGAGCGTGCCGGCCGGCACCGGCAGCTCGAAAGGCAGGCCACAGCGGGCACAGAGCGGGGCCGAGACGAAGGCCACCTTGGGCCAGCAGGCGGCGCAGAGCCGGCCGGGCGCATCGACGCCGGCATCGCAGCCGAGGCAGACCGGCGGCAACAGGAAGTCGAGAAGGCGCGTCGCCCCCCGTTTCGTCCACTGCTGCAAGCCCCTCGCGGTCATGCCCGCATCGTGCCATAGAAGGGCGCATGAGCGCAGCACCGCCCACCCCCGACGACATGCTGGTGTTCGACCGCCGCGCGGTCGCCCGCCATCGGACAAGGGCCGCGACGACCCTGGCCCGGCACGACTTCCTCTTCGCCGAAATCGCCGAACGGGTGGCGGACCGCATCCAGGACATCGACCGGCGCTTCCCCCTCGCCCTCGACCTCGGCTGTCACGACGGCGTCCTCGGCCGCCATCTGAAGGCGAGCGGCAAGGTCGATGCGGTGATTTCCGCCGATCTGGCGCCCGCCATGGCGCGCCTGGCCGGCGGCACGGCGCTGGCGGCGGACGAGGAATGGCTGCCTTTCGCCGACGCGAGCTTCGACCTGATCGCCTCGGCCGCCTCGCTCCATTGGGTGAACGACCTGCCAGGTACGCTGGTGCAGATCCGCGACGCCCTGAAGCCGGATGGCTTCTTCGCCGCCTCGATGATCGGTGGCGGCACCCTGACCGAACTCCGCCAGGCCTTCCTCGCCGCCGAAGCGCGGGTCGAGGGTGCCGCCTCCCTCCATGTCTCGCCCTTCGTCGATCTTCGCGATGCCGCCGGCCTGATGCAGCGCGCCGGCTTCGCCATGCCGGTGGTCGACCTCGAGACGATCACCGTGACCTATGCCGACGTCTTCGGCCTGATCCGCGACCTGCGTGGCATGGGCGAGCAGAACGCGCTCGCGGCGCGGCGGCGGAAACCCTTGCGGCGCGAGACCGTGCTCGCCCTGGCCGAGGAATATCAGGCCCGTTTCGCCGGCCCCGACGGCCGCATCCCCGCAACTTTCGAGATCGTCACCCTGACCGGCTGGGCGCCCGGCCCCGACCAACCGGTGCCGAAGCGCCGCGGCACCGCCACCCATCGGCTGGCCGATGCGCTGGGCGTCCCGGAAATCGGCACCGGCGACAAGGCCGGCTAGCTCAGGCGGCGAGTGCGAGGCCGGCGGCGAGGTCGGCGAAATCCCGCGCCGGCAGGCAGGGCTTCGCCGCCAATTCGATCACCGCGGTGAAGGCTTCAGCCGGGGCCGCCGCCCGCATCCCGGTCAGCATGCCGAGCCGTTCGGCCGGGGTCATGGCCGGCAGCATCAGGCGCATATAGGCGATGTTTTCGTCCGGCGT
>JAYSCC010000189.1:0-6309 GCA_041915065.1 Zavarzinia sp. | reverse complement strand
GACAGATCAGGCCATGACACCGCTGATCCGCGCCGGCGCCCTGCAGGGCTTCGTTCCCCTGATGCACGCATTGGGGCAGGATCCCCTGGCCATGCTGCGCGATCACGGCATCGATCCGGACAGCCTGAAGGATCCGGAGGCGCTGATCTCGCTGAATGCGACGGTCCGGTTGCTGGAGGCGAGCGCCGACTTGGCTCGCTGCCCGGATTTCGGCCTGCGCCTCGCCGCGCGACAGAACACCGATATGCTCGGCCTGCTGGCGATCGTGATCCAGAATGCGCCGACACCGGGGCAAGCGGCGGCCGATGCCTCGCGCTATCTCTTCCTGCACAGTCCCGCCTATGAATTCCTCCTGGACCCGGAGAGCCCACTCTACGACGACTGTTTCAGCCTGCGTTTCGAGATCCGCCTGCCCGTGTTTCTCCGGCAGCGCCAGATCATCGACGGCTGCCTCAGCCTCATGTACGACTTCTGCCGCTCGTTCGGCCTCGAGCAATTCCGGCTTCGCGGCGTCAGCCTGCCGCACACGCCGATCGCGCCGATCAGCACCTATCACCATTACTTCGGCGCTCCGGTCATGGTGGCCCAGCCCCATGCCGCGCTGCATGTCCATCGGGATCTGCTGGATGTGAACATGAGGGATATCAATCCCCTGCTGCGGCAGGTGGCGCTGGACTATATCGCGCAGCACTTCCCTTCCCGCGATCAGCAACTGTCCGACCACGTGCGGCAAACGCTGAAACGCACGATCGGCGCCGGCCGCGGCACGAAGGGCGAAATCGCGGCCCTGCTCGGCCTCCATCCGCGGACCTTGCAGCGCCGCCTCGCCGACGAAGGCACCAGCTTCGAGACTTTGCGCGACCAGGTCTATGGGTCGGCGGCCCTGCGATTCCTGCGCGAGACCGACCTCCCGTTGAAGCAGATCGCCGGCGCCCTCGGCCTGTCCGAACAATCCGCCCTCTCGCGCTCGTGCCGACGCTGGTTCGGCACCTCCCCTGCCCGTATTCGCGCGGGGGATACCCCCGTGGGCGGCCGATGGTGACGAGACCGATCAGGTGGGCCGCGCCGCGCGAATCCGCCGTTACCAGGGAACGGTGCGCCCCCGATAGTCCAGATACTGCAGCCCAGGCGTGCCCAACCTTCCGAGGAGAACCTTCACCACGCCGGGCACGCTCTCCTCGATCGTCAGCGGCGCGTCCGGGCCGCCCAACTCGGTCCGGACCCAGCCCGGCGCCATCACGGCCAACGCCCGGGCCGTCCCGGCCTGGCGGGCGGCGAAACTCCGCATGAACATGTTCAGGGCAGCCTTGCTGCCGCGGTAGAGTTCCCGCTGGCCGCTTTCATTGTTGGCGATGCTGCCCTGGCCGGACGACATCACGCCGATCAGCCCCTCGGCGGCGACGAGACTGGCCAGGCTCTCCACCACGCGCATCGGGCTCAGGGCGTTGGTGATCATCAGGTCGACGAAATCCTGGGTCGAGACTTCGCCGATCGTCTGCGTCGGGTCGGGATTGGTGGTGCCGGCATTGACGAACAGAATATCGATCAGGCGACTGGACAGGCGGCCCCGCAATGCCGCGATCTGTTCGGGCAGGCGGATGTCCAGCGTCTCGATCTCGACCCGGCCGGGGTTTCGGTCCGCCAGATCGTGCAGCCGAGTGCGCGCGCCGCCGCGCACCGTCCCGATGATATCCCATCCCGCCTTCAGGAATTCGGCCGCCATGGCGAGGCCGAGCCCCCGCGAAGCGCCGACGAGCAGAATGACGGGACGAGGCCGGCCGTCGTGAGAATGGGGCATGAGCTATCCACTTCAGGCAGGGAGAGAGGCGGCCACTATCTCCGGCCCCGCCGGCCGGGACCAGACGCGCCCGATGCAATGAGTGAATGCTTCCGGCGCCGTGTCTCGAACAAGATCAGCCGCGCGGTGGCCGGTCGATCGCCATGCCGAGCGCCGTGATACCGCCCCACATTGGCGGAAGCGGCCCTTTCAGGTCCCGGAGCCGGCACCCGCCGGCACGGTGCCGCCTTCGGCCGGACCGAAACATGGAAGCGGTGACGGGCCCGGTCGTCATCCCGCCTGGATGCTCGATGCCGCCCTGCCGGTGGTGACGAGATGGGCGGCGAGCCAGCAGAACAGCGCCCAACTGACACCGGCGCACCAGCCACCCAGCACGTCGGTCGGATAATGGACCCCCAAGTAGATCCGGCTGATCCCGATCAGCAAAGTGAGCAGGAAGGCGGCGCCGATCGTGAACAGGCGCAGGGCCCGCCGGCCCCGGGTGCGCGCCAGAAGCACGCCCAGGGTGAGATAGGTGACGGCCGACAACATGGCGTGGCCGCTCGGGAAACTGGGATCGTGGACGGCCACCAAGTGGGGCACCACCTCCGGCCGCGGACGATCGATGCCGTATTTCAGCAAGGTGCTCAGCGCCCAGCCGCCGATGACGCCGCCCGCGACCAACCCGGCCATTTGCCGCTTGCGGTCCAGCAGGAGATAAAGCGTCGCCAGCAGGGTGACCAGGGCGAGCGTGGTAACGCCGCCGAGGCCAGAAATATCGGTCATCACCTGAACCAGCCATGCCGGCCCGATCGGCAACGACGGGTCATCCGGGCGCCGGAGGGTCAGCAGCACCGCATCGTCGAACCACTGATACTCCCCTTCCAGCATTTCTGCGGTGAGCCGGTAGAAGACGAACAGACCCGCCGACAGAAGAGCGGCGAGCAGCGGGGTGCGCGACTGCCGGGACCGCAGCAGGAGCCCGATCCGGGTGGTGATGGATCTCGTCTCAGTCATTCGATCTTCCGTCTCGCCGACCATGGCGCATGGGGCGCCAGCCGTCACATCGGGCATTATCGATGGGCAGCGCTCCGCCGCCAAGGCCGGCGTCAGCCCCCTTGCGACGTGATCATTGGCAGGTTGAACCTGGGCCTCACATGAGGTCGCGCAGGCGATACCAGGCCTCGAACCAGGGGGCGGCGCGCTCCGCCGCGAACCAGAACGGGTGGCTGGGGAAGACCAGGTCGTCGAAGGCGCTGGCGCCGTCCCGCCGCCCCAGCACTTTCTGGGCGATCTTGTCGCCGAACCAGACCGAGCGTGAGACCCCCGTGCCGCAGTAGCCGAGGGCATAGTGAATGCCGTCGACCACGCCGAGATGGGGCATGTCGTCGAACGTATAGCCGATCTGGCCAGACCAGCCGCCGGTCACCGCCACCCCGGCGAGTTCGGGAAAGACCCGGACCATGTCCGAGACGAGATGGTGGTAACCCTCAGGATCACCACGCAGGGCGCCGCCGACACGCCCGCCCCATAGCATCCGCGTACCGTCCGGCGAAGGCCGGAAATAGTGAAAGACGCGCGCCGTGCAACCATAGACCCGGCGCTTCGGCATCAGACGGTCGAGCAGCCCCGGCGCCAGCGGGGCGGTCGCGATGATCGCCGAACGGACGGTGACCATGCGGCGGCGAAGAAAGGGCACCAAGCCGCCGGTATAGCCGTTGGTCGCGACGATGACCCGGCTGCAGCGGACCGGCCCGCGCTTGGTCGCGACGACGAAGCCGGCGCCTTCCCGCGTGATCGCCGTCGCCGCGGAAAAACCATGGACGGAGACGCCGGCCGCCACCGCGCGCTCCAGAAGCCCCAGATGGAACTTTCCCGGGTGCAGGCTGGCATCGTTCGGCAGCACAGAACCGCCGTGATAATAGTCGCTGCCGATTTCGGCGCCCTGTTCCGCCTTCGGTACCATGAAGGACTCGACCCCGGCAACCCGGCGCAGATCGGCCATGTCGCGGGCCATGACGTCGTAATGGTCCGCCCGGACGCAACCGCGGAAGCGGCCGCACACCGTGTAATCGCAGTCGATCCCCTCGCCTTCGATCAGGGCGCCGATATGGGCCAGCATCGCCGTGCCCTCGCGCAGCAGGGCGGCCGCCCGCGCCGGCCCCTGCCAATCCATCAGGGCCGCCACCTTGAATTTCTGATTGCCGCTGCCGACCTGACCGCCGTTCCGGCTGCTCGCGCCTTGGCCCGGCGCGCCGGCGTCGAGCAGTACCACGCTGCGCCCGGCCCGGGCCAGGGTCAGCGCGGCTGACGTCCCGGTGAAGCCGGCGCCGATGATGACGACATCCGCCGTCGCCGGCAGGGGCGTTTCGTCGAACCGCCGGCGCGGCGCGGCCTGCCACCAATAGGGCGTGACATAGGGGCCTTCGCCCCCGGCTGCCGCCACCTGCTCCGCCATCGCCACCTGCTCCCGCGCTTCGATCCGGGCGCCGATCCGGCCCGAGGAATAATTACCTGTATTTACTTTTTTTGCATGAGATGCAATATCGAATCATTCGGAACGGCACGGAAGACCTCCTCCCCCTCCCGTTCCACACCAAGGGGATGCTCTCATGACCTGGCCTTCGCATACCGAAAACGAACTGGCCGTGCCGCCCGGCCTCGACGCCGCCGGTGCCGTCGAATTCCTCCGCTCGAAGGGCGTCGCCTTCGTGCTGGCGCAGTTCGTCGATATCCATGGGGTTCCAAAGGCCAAGGCCGTCCCGGTCGGCCATCTGCCCGACGTCCTGGGGGACGGCGCCGGTTTCGCCGGTGCCGGCGTCTGGGGCCTCGGCATGAAGCCGCATAACGCCGAATATATGATGGTTGGCGACCTCTCGACCCTCACCCTGCTGCCCTGGCTGCCCGGCTTCGCCCGGGTGATGGGCACGGGCACGGTCAAGGGCGCGCCCTCACCCTTCGACACCCGCAACATCCTGGCGGGCCAGGTCGCGCGCCTCGCCGAACGGGGCTGGGTGCTGAATACCGGGCTGGAGCCCGAATTCATCCTCTACCGCAAGGCGGAGGACGGCAGCCTCATACCCTTCGACGCGACCGACACGCTGGCCAAGCCGGCCTATGACTACAAGGGGATCGCCCGCGGCCGCAGCTTCCTGGAGCGGCTGGTCAATGCGCTGCAAGCGGTCGGCATCGACGTCTATCAGATCGACCACGAGGACGCGAACGGCCAATACGAAGTGAATTTCCACTATGCCGACGCCCTGAAGACGGCCGACCAGATCACCCTGTTCAAGATGGCGGCGACCGAGATCGCCCATGACCTCGGTGCGATCTGTACCTTCATGCCGAAGCCGAAATCGGAAGCGACCGGCAGCGGCATGCATGTCCATTGCTCGCTGGCGGACGCGAGCGGAACCAACCTGTTCCACGACAAGAGCGATCCGAACGGCCTGGAGCTGTCCGATCTCGCCTATTATTTCCTGGGCGGGATCATGAAGCACGCGCGCGCCCTGACCGCCCTGCTGGCGCCGACCGTCAATTCCTACAAGCGCCTGGTGGTCGGACGCAACCTGTCCGGTACCACCTGGGCCCCGGTCTTCATGGCTTACGGCGACAACAACCGGACCGCCATGGTCCGCATCCCCTACGGCCGGCTGGAAATCCGCACAGGCGACGGCGCCATGAACCCCTATCTGGCGACGGCCGCCATCATCGCCGCCGGTCTCGACGGGATCGACAACAAGATCGATCCGGGGGCTGCGCTGAACTGCAATTTCTACGAACTCTCCTTGGCCGAGATCGCCGCCATGGGCGTCTCGATCCTGCCCCAGTCCCTGACGGAAGCGATCGACGCCCTCGAGGCCGACAAGCTGTTCGCCGACGCGCTGGGCGCCGACTTCATCGGAGAGTTCATTGCCCTGAAGCGCATGGAATGGCTGGACTACCACCGTCACGTCTCCGCCTGGGAGACCGGCCGTTACCTGTCCTTCTATTGATCGCGAGGATAACATGTGTGGTATCGCAGGATTGTTCCTGAAGGACTCGACGCTGGAGCCGAGGCTCGGCGAATTGCTCGGTGGCATGATGGGCCCCTTAAGCAGCCGGGGGCCGGATTCCGCGGGCTTCGCCATCTATGGCGACGGACGGCCGGATGCGGTGAAGCTGTCCCTCCACGGTGAAAACGAAGGCCATGTCGCCGCCGTCGCCGGCCGGCTGGCCGAGGCGCTGGGCAAGGAGCTAGCCTTCACCATCCGTCACACCCACGCCATCGTTTCGGTACCCGCGGCCGACCTCGCCCATGCCGAGAACTGGTTGGCGCTCCATGCACCCGAGATCAGCGTGATCGGCAAGGGCCGGCGCATGGAAATCTTCAAGGAGGTCGGTAACCCGGTCGCTGTCGGCAAGGCCTTCGGTATCGAGACCATGCACGGCAGCCATGGCGTCGCCCATACGAGGATGGCGACGGAATCGGCCGTCACCACAGACGGCGCACACCCGTTTTCCACCGGGCCGGACCAGTGCCTGGTCCATAA
>JAYSCC010000188.1:0-6327 GCA_041915065.1 Zavarzinia sp. | reverse complement strand
ACCGGGTGGAGATCCGCGGCTTCGGTGCCTTTTCGGTGAAGAGCCGGCCGGCCCGCACCGGCCGCAACCCGCGCACCGGCGAGACCGTCGAGGTGGCGGAGAAATTCGTGCCCTTCTTCAAGACGGGCAAGGAATTGCGCGAACGCCTGAATCTCGAAGGCGACGCCACCGAGAGCAAAGAGTGAGCCGGGCGCGGACGCCGGCCCCAGGATCGATCCGATGAAACTGCGCACCCTGTTGATCACTTTGCCGATCGTCATCGTCCTGGTGGCGCTGGCCGTGGCCAACCGGGCACCGGTGCGCCTCTCGCTCGATCCCTTCGGCGGTACGGCGTCTGGCTATGCCGTCGAGATGCCCCTGTTCCTGGCGCTCTTCGCCGCCTTGCTGGTGGGCGTGCTGATCGGCGGTACGGTTGCCTGGGGGGCCGGGCTCCGCCGCCGCCGGCGCCTGCGCATCTCCAATGTCGACCTGAAGCGCGATCTCGACCGTGCCCGCACCGAGACGGCCGCGGCCAAGCCAGCCGACGCCGTCGCCCAGCTTCCCGCACCGCAATGACCGGCTTCACCCATGTCGGGCCGGCGGAAGCGCTGGCCGCCCTGACCTATCCGGGCCTGATCGACGCCCTGGCCGAGGCCTTCGCGGCCGGCCGGATCGAGGCCCCCCTGCGCGGCCACTACCCGATGCCGGACGGCGCCGGGGCCACCAATATCTTCCTGGTCATGCCGGCCTATGAGCCGGGCGCCTTCACGGGTGTGAAGCTGGTCACTGTGGCCCCGGGCAATCCGGCGCGCGGCCTCGATTCGGTGATCGGCCTCTATGTCCTGTTCGACGCGACGACGGGCGCCCCCCTGCTCTCGGTCGACGGCAGCGCCGTCACCGTGCGGCGGACCCCGGCCGCTTCCGCCCTGGCCGCCCGCTCCCTGGCCCGGCCGGATGCAGAGATCCTGCTGGTGGTCGGCGCCGGCAAACTGGCCCGCCATGTCATTGACGCCTATCGCGCTGTCAGGCCATCGCTTCGCCGCGTGCTGATCTGGAACCGCAATGCCGAGAAGGCGGCAGCCCTGGCGGCCGAACTCGGCATCGAGGCGGCACCCGACCTCGAAGCCGCTGTCCGTACGGCCGACATCGTCAGCGCCATCACCATGTCGAAGACGCCGCTGATCCAGGGCGCTTGGCTGAAGCCGGGCACTCATGTCGACCTGATCGGCGGCTTCACGCCCGAGATGCGCGAGGCGGACGATGACGCGGTGACCCGCGCCAGCCTCTTCGTCGACACCCGCGAAGGCGCCCTGCACGAGGCGGGCGACCTTTCCGACCCGATCGCCCGCGGCGTGATCGCGGCGGCCGACGTGAAGGCCGACCTGGCCGATCTCGTCACCGGCCGCCATCCGGGGCGGCGAAGCGCCGACGAGATCACCCTGTTCAAATCGGTCGGCACCGCGCTCGAAGACCTGGCCGCCGCGGCCTATCTCTACAAGGTGCGCCCATCTTGAAGCTGGTCGTCGTCGGGGCCGGGCTCTACGGCCTCTCCACCGCTTGGGCCGCCCTCCGCGCCGGTCATTCGGTCACCGTGATCGAACAGGGCACGGTGCCCAACCCCCTCGCCTCCTCGGTCGACCGCCACCGGCTGATCCGCTATCCTTACGGCGCCTTCGAGGGCTACGCCCGCATGATCGCCGATGCTTACGGCGCCTGGAACCGGCTCTGGGCCGACCTCGGCGAGCGGCATTATGTCGAGACCGGGACGCTGGCCCATCACTTCGCCCCGGGCGATTTCGCCGACAGTTCGGCCGAAGTGCTGACCCGGATGGGCATCGCCTTCGAGCGCCTGAGCCCGGCCGACCTCGACACCCGCTTCCCCATGCTGAGTGCCGAGGATTGCGCGGGCGCCCTCTGGCTGCCCAGCGGCGGCGCCCTGCTGGCCGACCGCATCGTGGCCGGCCTCGGCGCCTATGTCCGCGCCCATGGCACGCTCCTCGAAGACACCGCCGTCGCCGACCTCGACCTCGCCCGCGCCGCGGCCGTGCTGGCCGACGGCCGGCGCATCGAGGGCGACCGCCTGGTGGTCGCCGCCGGTGCCTGGACGCCCCGCCTGCTGCCCGATCTCGCCGCCCATCTCCGCCCCGTTCGCCAGGTCGTCGCCTATGCCGCCGTGCCCACGCAGTGGCGCGCAGCCTGGGCCAAGGGACCGATGCTGCTGGAGGTCGAGGGCGAAGGCGGTTTCTACGCCGTGCCGCCGGTCGACGGTTATGGCCTGAAGCTCGGCGATCACCTGCTGGACGGCGGCCCGGACGATCCGGACGAACGGCGCAGCGCCCGCTCCAGCGAAACCGCGACGATCTTCGCCGGCGGCGCCCGCAGGCTCCGCGATTTCGCCGACTACCGCCTGGTCGAAGGCAAGACCTGCTTCTATACCGTGACGGCGGACGAGCGCTTCCGGATCGAGGCGCTGGACCAGGCCCTGGTCCTTTCCTGCTGCTCCGGCCACGGGTTCAAATTCGGTACCCTGATCGGCGAGAGGGTCGCAGCCTGGCTGGACGGGCGCCTGGACATCGCTGCATTGCAGGAATATGCGGCCGGAAAGCTGCTATCCTGACCGCATGAACATTCAGGCGAAGATTTGCGGGCTGCGCACGGCGGAGGCGGTCCAGGCGGCGGTGAAGGGTGGCGCGAGTCATGTCGGCTTCGTCTTCTATCCCCCCTCGCCCCGGCATCTGACGCCGGATGCCGCGGCCGATCTCACCGCCCGCCTGCCGCGCGAGGTGACGCCGGTCGCCCTCACCGTCGATGCCGGCGATGCCGCGATCGAGGCGATCTTGAAGGCGGGGCCGATCCGCCTGCTCCAGGCCCACGGCAAGGAGAGCCCGGCCCGCGTCGCCGAATTGAAGCGCCGTTTCGGCCTGCCGGTCATGAAGGCGGTCGGCATCGCCGGGCCGGCGGACGTGAACCTCGCCCATGAATACGAAACCGTGGCCGACCTGTTGCTCCTCGACGCCAAAGCGCCTAAGAAGAGCCTTCCCGGCGGCAATGGTCTGGCCTTCGACTGGGGTCTGATCGCCCACGAGCGTTGGGCGCGGCCCTGGTTCCTGGCCGGTGGCCTGACGCCCGGCAATGTCGTCGAAGCGATCCGCACTTCGGGTGCCCGCGCCGTCGACGTGTCGAGCGGCGTCGAATCCGCCCCGGGGGTGAAGGATGTCGACCTGATCGCGGCTTTCCTGGCCGCGACAGCGTCTGTTTGAGGATGAACCATGGCGCAGGCGCCGGCACAGACGCCCAATTCCTTCCGCGAGGGCCCGGACGAGCACGGCCACTTCGGGATCTTCGGCGGGCGTTTCGTCGCCGAGACCCTGATGCCCCTGATCCTCGACCTGGAGAAGGCCTATAACGCGGCCAAGGTCGACCCGAGCTTCCGCGCCGAACTCGACTATTTCCTGGAACATTACGTCGGAAGGCCGAGCCCGCTCTATTACGCCGAACGCCTGACCGAGCATTTCGGCGGCGCCAAGATCTATCTGAAGCGCGAAGAGCTGAACCACACCGGCGCCCATAAGATCAACAATTGCATGGGCCAGATCCTGCTGGCCAAGCGTATGGGCAAGAAGCGCATCATCGCCGAGACCGGGGCCGGCCAGCACGGCGTCGCCACGGCGACCGTGGCCGCCCGCTTCGGCCTGCCCTGCACGATCTACATGGGCAAGACCGATATCGAGCGGCAAAGCCCGAACGTCTTCCGCATGAAGCTGCTGGGCGCCGAAGTCATCCCCGTCACCTCCGGCTCGCAGACGCTGAAGGACGCCATGAACGAGGCGCTGCGCGACTGGGTGACCCAGGTCGAAGACACGTTCTACATCATCGGTACGGTCGCCGGCCCGCATCCCTATCCCGCCATGGTGCGCGATTTCCAGGCGGTGATCGGCAACGAGGCCAAGGCCCAGATCCTGAAGGCGGAAGGCCGCCTGCCGGATACGCTGGTGGCCTGCGTCGGCGGCGGCTCCAATGCAATCGGCCTGTTCTATCCCTTCCTGGACGACCGGGAGGTGGCGATCGACGCCGTGGAGGCCGCCGGCCTCGGACTCGAGAGCGGCAAGCATGCGGCCTCGCTGGCCAAGGGCCGGCCGGGCGTGCTGCACGGCAACCGCACCTATCTCCTGCAGGACGACGACGGCCAGATCATCGAGGCCCATTCGATCTCGGCCGGCCTCGACTATCCCGGCATCGGGCCGGAGCATTCCTGGCTGCACGACATCGGCCGGGTGAATTTCGTCTCCGCGACCGACCAGGAGGCGCTGGACGCCTTCCAGCTCTGCACCAGGCTCGAAGGCATCATCCCGGCCCTCGAATCCTCCCATGCGCTGGCCCATGTCGCACGTATCGCGCCCAAGCTGCCCAAGGACCACATCATCCTCGTCAACCTCTCCGGCCGGGGCGACAAGGACATCTTCACCGTGGCCAAGGCTTTGGGAGAGAAGCTGTGACCGTGGCCCGCATCGACGCCCGTTTCGCCGCCCTGAAGGCGGAGGGAAGGCCCGGCCTGGTGGTTTTCGTGACGGCCGGTGACCCCGACCTCGAAACCTCCTTCGAGGTGATCAAGGCCCTGCCCGGCGCCGGTGCAGACGTGATCGAGATCGGCATGCCCTTCACCGATCCCATGGCCGATGGCCCGGCGATCCAGGCGGCAGGGCTCCGCGCGCTCCATGCCGGCCAGACCCTGAAGAAGACGCTCGACCTCGTTCGCCGCTTCCGCGAGCACGACCAGGCGACGCCGATCGTCCTCATGGGCTATTACAACCCGATCTATTCCTACGGCGTGCCCCGCTTCCTGACCGACGCCAAGGCGACCGGGATCGACGGCCTCATCGTCGTCGACCTGCCGACCGAGGAAGATCCGGAACTCTGCCTGCCGGCGCTCGCCGAAGACATCGCCTTCATCCGCCTGGCGACGCCGACGACCGACGACAAGCGCCTGCCGACCGTGCTGCGCAACACCTCGGGTTTCGTCTATTACGTCTCGATCAACGGCATCACCGGCTCGGCCAGCCCCGATTGCGACGCGGTCGCCGGTGCCGTCGCCCGCCTGAAGGCCCACACCGACCTGCCCATCGCCGTCGGCTTCGGCATCAAGACGCCGGAACAGGCGGCCGCCATCGGTGGCAATGCCGATGCCGCGGTGGTCGGCTCCGCCGTCGTCTCCCTGATCGGCGAGTCCGCGGCCGAGGGCCTGAAGGGCACCGCCCTCGCCACCCGCGTCGCGCAATTCGTCTCCCGCCTGGCCGAAGGCGTCCGCGGCGCCCGGCGCAGCGCCGCCTGACAACCGGAGTCCCGACCATGGCCAATTGGCTGAACGACGTGGTGCGGCCCAAGATCCGCGCCGCCTTCGTGCGCCGCGAGGTGCCCGACAACCTGTGGACCAAGTGCCCCGGCTGCGGCCAGATGCTGTTCCACCGCGAACTGGCTGAGAATTATCAGGTCTGCCACCACTGCGGTTACCATATGCGCTTCGGCCTGAACGAGCGGATCGAGCTGCTGCTCGACCCCGGCTTCACGCTGGTGCCGGTGCCGGAAGTGCCGCTCGATCCGCTGAAGTTCAAAGACGAGAAGTCCTATATCAACCGCCTGAAGGAAGCCCGCACCAAGACCGGGCAGAACGACGCCATGGCGGTCGCCTATGGCACCATGAACGGCCTCGGTGCCGTGCTGGCGGTGCAGAATTTCGCCTTCATGGGCGGTTCCATGGGCCTTGCCGTGGGTGAGGCACTGGTGGTCGCGGCCGAACGCGCCGTCGATCACGGCGTTGCCCTGGTGGTGGTCACCGCGGCCGGCGGGGCGCGCATGCAGGAGGGTATCCTCTCCCTCATGCAGATGCCGCGTTCGACCGTGGCGGTCGAGATGGTGCGGGACGCCGGGCTTCCCTATATCGTCGTCCTGACCGACCCCACGACGGGCGGTGTCACCGCTTCCTTCGCCATGCTGGGCGACATCCAGATCGCCGAGCCGGGCGCCCTGATCGGCTTCGCCGGCCAGCGCGTGATCGAACAGACCATTCGCGAGAAGCTGCCGGATGGTTTCCAGCGTGCCGAATATCTCCTCGACCACGGCATCATCGACATGGTGGTGACGCGGAAGGAGATGAAGACGGAACTGAGCAAGATCATCTCGCTCCTGATGAACCGCCGGCCGAGCCCGCCGCAAAAGGCGATCGCCGGAGCCTGAGCTTGAGCGTCGAAAGTCTGGCGGCGCGGCTGGAGCGGCTGTTCCGGCTGCGCGCGGGCGGCCAGAAGGGCGCGATCGACCTTTCGGCCGATTCCACCCGGCGGATCGACAGGCTGC
>JAYSCC010000187.1:0-6330 GCA_041915065.1 Zavarzinia sp. | reverse complement strand
CCGAAGCGCCGAAGACGATGCCGGCCGCGGTATTGCCCTGCCCGATCAGGCGGCGTTCGTCGAAGGGCGTGATCGCCTGATAGATCAGCACGCCGAGGCCGAGCAGCACGGCGGTGACGCCGAGCTGAAGCAGCAGGTTGGGCAAGGCGGTGCCGAGCATGGCGAAGATATGGTCCATCATGGTCTGCCCCTTCGGTCGTACCGTCAGCTCAGGGAGAGCGCGGCGGGGTTGATGTCGATGCCGGCGTGAAGCTCGACGAAGGCCTGGCCGGCGGCGTCGACCGCCGTGACCAGCAGATATTCGGTTTCGGGCGCCGGATCGGCGAGGCCGGTCTTCCGCGCATAGAGCATGCAATGCAGCTTGCGGTCCGTGGTGCCGTCCAGGGTCCGCACCTGTTCGTCGAGGTCGCGGGGCGGCACGCGGCTGCTCCCGGGCGACCAGGCGCGGGCGTAGGTCTGGCCGTCCTTGGTCTGGAATTCGGGCCAGCCGATCATGCCGTCCTGCTTGTCGAGCCAGAAACCCCATTCGTCGCGGTCGGCCGGCTGAACTTCGTCGAACTTCGAGAAATAGCGGCATTCGGCGGGCTGGCCCTGGGCATCCAGGACCAGTTGGAAGAAGGCGCCCTCGTCTTCGAGATAGAGGCGGTGATAGGTGCCGGAACGGTCCGACGCCGTGCCGATCGCCTCGACCCCGACCTGGCCGCCGCCGCCGGCCGAGCGCGGCGCCGCCACCTTGGTCTTGCCGTCGGCCAGGATGAAGGGGGTCTGGTCGAGGGCGAGGGGCATCCCGGGGCGGAACAGTTCCGGCTTGTAAACGGCGCCGGAGAGCTTGTTCCGCAGGATCGCCGCGGCCGAGCCGAGGGCCGAGCCGTCGCCGCCCACCATTTTGGGCGGCACACCGCCCGTCTTGCCGCTGCCGCGGGAGGTTCGCCAGATCATGTAGATGATGAATCCGCCGATGAGGATGACGATGAGGATGGTGCCCATGCCGGGCCCGCCGGACAGATCGCGTGCCCGGCCCACGGTATCGGGAATGTCGGAGGGCAATTGCCCCGCATGCGCGGGATCGGAACTGCCAGAGGCGATCGAGCGGTCCAGCTCGGCCAGCTTGGCGCGGAGATCGGCATCGCTCGCGGCGCGCTGATCCGCTTCCTGGCGCCAGGCTTGGTAGCCGGGGTCGTTCTGATTGTCGCGGAAGAACTGGGCGTGGGACGGCGTCGACAGGCTGTCGAGCAGGTACCACAGCAACACGGCATCAAAGATGCCGAAGCTCGACCGGCCGCCATAGGCATAATCCGGCAGGCGATAGCCGCGGCTGCCGTAATAGCCGTAAGGGTCGTAGGAATCGCTGCTCGGCCGGCGCCGGCTGCTGCTCGAGCCCGAGCTGCCGCTGCCGGCCGAAGGTGTGCGCTCGGCCGGCGCGAAGAAATCGTCGAGCGCGTTGCGCGACTGCCCGCGCGAGGCGCCCCGGTCCGAACCCGAGCCGGAATAGCCACCAGAAGACCCAGACGAATAGCCGGACGACGAGCCGGAACCGGATGGCCGGCTGTAGCCGCCGCTCGACGAGCCCGAGGAGCCGCCGAAGGACGGTGTCCGGCTCGACCCGCCGCTGCTCGGCCGGGAATAGCCGCCGCTCGACGAGGAGCGGCGGGCTTCGGCCGGATCGGCCGGCACCAGCAGGCCGGAAACGACACCGGCCGCGACCCCGGTGCCGAGCACGAGGCGAAGCGCCGGGGCCAAAAGGCTGCCAGCGCCCGGGCCAAAGCCGAGACAGGCGGCGAGGGCGAGCGCCAGCCAGCGCCCGGCCCTGCGGCCTGCGTTCCGTCCGGTCATCGTCGCCCTCGTCCGGGAGATCTGCGGATCAATAGGTCAGGGTGGCGGGCAGGCTCTTCGCCTGTTCGACCCAGTCCGCCACGTCGGCTTCGCTGGGCAGGCGGCGCACCAGGGATTTGGCCTCGTTCACCTCGGCCAGCTTCTTGTGCAGGTTGGCGGGCAGCCGGTGCTTCAGTTCCTTCACCGTGTCGACCCCGGCGGCTTCCAGCAGGTCGCCATATTCTTCGCCGACACCCTTGATGCGCATCAGGTCGGAACGATTCGCCCATTCCAGGATCTGGTGGGTGGTGAGGCCGGTCTTTTCGGCGAGCGCCTCGCGGCCCGCGGGCGTGGTCGCCGCGGCCAGCAGCTCGCCTGTGGTGTCGATGCCGGCGGCCTTCAGTTTGGCGCCGTAGACAGGCCCGATGCCTTCGATCTTCTCGATTGGATAGGACGACATTCGCTGACTCCCCTGATCAGTACCGGTTTGCTGCCCCCCGGCCTCCGCTGACGCCGAGGGTACAGCCTGATGCCGCCGTGGCAAGCCCCGGCGGAACGCGTGTCGGCCCTTTGTTATTGGGCAGTCTATTCTGCCCGGCCTTCGTCGCGAAGCAGAACCGTCTCGATCCGGCGGTCGGGAATGAACCAGGCCGCCGCGATCGCGACATAGACGGCGATGGCGAGCCACTGACTGACGAAGGCGAGGCCCACCGCGGTCGCATAGGCGACGATCGAGACCTTGGTCTTCCAGTCCGACCCGACAGCCCGGGCCAGTGCCGCATCGCGCCCGTTGCAGGCGACGATGCAACGCTCCAGCACCATATAGCCGACCGCCGCCATCACCATGACGACGCCATAAGCAGCGCAGGAGAGTGGCGAGAAATGTGATTCGTCGACCCAGCGGATGACGAAGGGTACCAGCGAGAGCCAGAACAGCAGGGCATGATTGGCCCAGAGCACGCGCCCGTCGATCTTCTTGGTCGCGTGCAGCATGTGATGGTGGTTGTTCCAATAGAGCCCGACGTTCACGAAGGAGAAGGCATAGGCCAGGAACACCGGCGCCGCCTTCAGCAGGTCTTCGAGACTGTCGCTCTCCGGCACCTTCAATTCGAGCACGATGCTCGTGATGATGATGGCGATCACGCCATCGGTGAATGCTTCAAGTCGCCCCTTGCCCATTGCCCGTCCTGCCCGGTGGATCCCGGCGCAGTCTGGCAGGCCCGGCGGGAAATTTCAGCAGCCGCGCGCGGCGGCCGCCTGTGGGTCTTCCGCCAGATAGAGGGTGTAGGAATCCCGTGCCGTCCGGGCCACGGTGCCGAGCGGGTGGAGTTGCCCGAAACAAGCGTCCGCGATCTGCCGGCCCTGCCGGACCACGAGAATGGCTGGCCCCTGTCGCAGGGACTCCGGGATCGGGGCCAGGAAATCATAGCGCTCGCCCTCCGCGACCGGCTCGACCGGCTCGACCGGCAGGCGGCCGCGCAGGGCGAAGGCAAGTTCCCCCGTCTCGCCATAGTGGGTGGTGGCGATCCAACCGGCGCCATTGGTCGCCGCCGCGCCCGCGGCCGCTTCAGCGAGCCGGTCCCAGCCGTGAAGGACACGGGCCGGATCGGACGGCAACATCCTGTCGAGCGGCAGGGCCAGGAGGGTGAGGCCGAGCGCCGCCAGGCCGAGGCCGAGGGGTAGCACGGCGCGCCGGCAGTGCTGTTGCCACTGGCGGCGCAGGTCGTCTGCTGCTGTCGCGGCGATCAGGGCCAGCAGCGGATAGACCGGGGCCGGCCAATTGCCCTGGACCCGGTCGTGCAGGGCGTGGAACGCCATGTAGAGCACCAGCGGCGCCGTCAGGGCGAGCAGGAAGTCGAAGGCGCGGCGCGCCTCGCCCGGCGGCATCCGGAACCGGCGCCAGAGGGCGAGGCCGAGGAACAGGGCGACCAGCGGGTTCAGCAGGGCGGCCTGGGCGCCCAGGAATTCGAAGAAATAGCGGCCGCCCGCCCCGCCGGCACCGATCCGGCCGAACTGCTTAGCGAAGGAGATCCAGCCGTGATCGGCATTCCAGAGCACGGTCGGCAGGGCGACCAGCATGGCGGCGAGCAGGCCGGCCCAGGTCCAGGGGCTCCACAGCCAATGGCGGGCGTCCCGGCTCGACAGCAACCAGGCGAGGATGCCGAGGCCGAGAAACAGGTCGGTATATTTGGCGACGGCCCCGAGGCCGGCGGCAACCCCGATCGCCAGCCACCAGGCGCCGTTTCCGCTGTGGCGAAGCTGCGTCAGGGCGAGGGCGCCCAGGGTGAAGAACAGGACCGAGGGCGCGTCCGGGGTCGCCAGGATGCCGCCGGCCCCGGCCAGCAGCGTGACATTGAACCAGAGTACCGCACGCAGCGCGGTCTCGCGCTCCGCGAATAGCCGGCAGGCGGTGCCATAGAGGGCGAGCGAGGTGAGCAGGCCAGAGAGCACGAAGAGCAGCCGGATCCCGAAGGCATTGTCGCCCGCCAGCAGCGTGCCGGCCCGGATCCACCAGGCGACCATCGGTGGATGGTCGAAATAGCCGAAGGCCGGATGCAGCGACCACAGCCGGTAATAGGCCTCGTCCGGATCGAGCGGCGCTATTGCCGCGACCATGAGATGCGCGACGGTCAGGCCACCGACCAGCGCTGCGGTCTGGCGCCAAGCACTGCTAACGGGCACGCCAGGTGATGCCGGCGGCGGCGACGTAGTTCCACACCGTGCCGATGACGGCTCCGGCCAGGCCGGCCGTCCACCAGTTTGCACGCTGGCGGAAGGCGAGGGTGGCGACGCCGACATCGGCGACGAGGCCGAGGCTGCATAAGGCGGCGAAGACGAGGAAGCCGACGAGCAGCTTCGCGCCGTGAAGGCTGCGGTCGCGATAGGTGATGCCATTGTTCAGCAGGAAGTTGGAAGCGATGGAAACGGCGGTCGCGGCGGTCTCCGCCGGACCGAAGGCCACTCTGGTATCCACCAGGGCGTGAAGGGCCACCATATGCACCAGCACACCGGCGCTGCCGACCAGGGCGAACAAGAGGAAGCGCACCGTGACCAGGTCGCGGGTCAGCTTGGCCAGGAGGAGGCCCAGGTAGTCCAGCACCACCAGGGCATCGAGCTTGGACGCCCCGTGCCGGCGCGGGCGGAAGACATAGGGAAATTCCCGGACCTGAAGCCCGGCGGGGGCCGAGGCCACGATGTCGAGCAGAACCTTGAAACCCTGGGACGAGAGGCGCGGCGCCACCTCTTCGACCACGGTGCGCGCCACCATGAAGAAGCCGCTCATCGGGTCGCTCAAGGTCGTCTTGAGCAGCCGCCGGGCCAGGACGTTGGCGAGCCTGGATCCGGAAGCCCGGACCGCGCCGAAACCGCTGCCGGCGGCACCCGCGGGGTCGTAGCGGGTGCCGACTGCCAGCTCCGCTTCGCCGCGGCGCAGGCATTCGAGCATGGCCCGAAGCTGCGTCTCGTCGTGCTGGAGGTCGCCGTCGATCACCGCCACATAGGGGCTGCTGCTGGACAGCATACCCTCGACCACGGCGCCGGACAGGCCGCGCCGGCCGACCCGCCGTATACAGCGGACATGGGCGTCCTTGGCCGCGATTCGGCGCACACGCTCGGCGGTGCCGTCCGGCGAATTGTCGTCGACGAAGATCACTTCCCAGGCGATGCCGCGGAGCGCCCGCCGCAGCCGCGCCACCAGCAAGGGCACGTTCTCGCCTTCGTTGAAGGTCGGGACGACGACGGAGAGTTCGGGGACGGCGAGCCCGATGTCGAGGGCCGACATCGCCGCCTAGGCCGCGCTGCCGACTGAAAGATGGGGGAATCGGCGGTGCGGAACGCGGCAATGCCGGGGGGCTGACTGCATGACGTTACCCTGCCTTCGAGCCGTAGGGGGAACCTCCGGCCAGTCTCGCCGGGCGGCCTTACGCCGGCCTTACGGGCGGCAGGGAGCAGGATGAATGGTGCCCCCGGCAGGGATTGAACCCGCGACCTTCGGTTTACAAAACCGCTGCTCTACCGCTGAGCTACAAGGGCACGGGCTCTTCTTAGCGACAGCGCCTGCGTCAGTCCAGCCAGGAAACCCCGGTCAGGCGCTCCGAAAGGGACCACAAGCCGGCGGCCACTGCCGGGTCCTGCGCCTTGGGCAGGGCGCGTGCCGGGGCGGGGGCGCCGCCCCACATCTCGAAGGGGCCTTTCGGGCCCCAATAGCTGCCGGGCGCCAGGCTCGGCGCCAGGGCGGCGTGGATGATCGGGACGGCGCCGCTTTCCGCCGATTGGGCGAAGACGGCGCCGCTGAGCGCCATCACCGCCTTGCCCAGGGCGGAATTCTCCATCCGGGGGCCGGCCATCAGCAGGTTGGTGGCGGAAAAGCCGGGGTGGGCGGCCAGGCTCACGGTGCGGGCGCCGGCCCGGGTCAGGCGGCGCTGCAATTCGATCGCGGTCATCAGGTTGGCCAGCTTGGCCTGGCCATAGGCCGGCCATTTGCCGTAACGGCGGCGTTCCCCATTGAGATCGTCGCGG
>JAYSCC010000186.1:0-6337 GCA_041915065.1 Zavarzinia sp. | reverse complement strand
TCCCGCCCGAGGCCCTGGCCGCCCATGTGAAATTCGCCGACGACTTCAATGCGGAAGACCGGGTGAAGCTCGAAACCCTGCAACGCGGTCTGAAGTCCCGCTTCTACCGGCCGGGACCGCTCGCCGCCGACGATCTCGAAGGCACCATCCGGGATTTCTACGATTACATGGCCCGTCTGCTGACGGCGTGAGGAGAGTGCGATGCTGAGCCCGGAAACCGTCGAGCGCTACGAGGCGGATGGCGCCGTCGTCCTGCGCGGTCTGTTCAAGGACTGGATCGAGCCCCTGCGCGCCGGTGTCGAGCGCAACCTGGCCGAACCCGGCCCCCTGCACCGCGACTACACGAAGGGCGGCGGCCGCTTCTTCGGCGACTATTGCAACTGGCCACGCATTCCGGAATACCGCGCCTTCGTCGAGCAGGGTCCGGCCGCCGCGATCGCCCGCGAGCTGATGAAATCGAGCGTGGCGCGGATCTTCCACGAGCACCTTCTGGTCAAGGAACCGGGTGCCGACGTGCCCACGCCCTGGCACCACGACGAACCCTATTACTGCGTCGAGGGGCCGAAGACGGTGAGCTTCTGGCTGCCGCTCGACCCGGTGCCGCGCGACATCTGCCTGGAACTGGTCGCCGGCAGCCACAAGTGGGGCAAGCTGTTCCGCCCGCGCCGCTTCAGCGGTGTCGCCTACGACCACAAGTCCGACCGGCTCGAGGAAATGCCTGATATTTCAGGAAACCGGGTGGATTACACCATCCTCGGCTGGGATCTCGAACCCGGCGACTGCATCGCCTTCAACTTCATGACCGTGCATGGCGCGCCGGGCAATCTCTCGGCCGGGCGGCGGCGTGCCTTTTCCAGCCGCTGGTTCGGCGACGACACGGTCTATGCCGACCGCGGCGGCGAGACCTCGCCGCCCTATCCCGAACTGGTAGGCCGGTTGAAGGCGGGCGATGAGCTACCGCTCGACCTCTTCCCGGTGATCGCCTGACGCTTCCGCTTTCCTGAAGCCGAAGCTCCGAAACCGATATTTTCCATCATCGACTGTCCGGCCCAGGATGAGAGCCTGAACACAGTCGGAACCGAGAGGCGAAACGATGATCCGTACCGGCGCAGAATACAGGGACTCGATCCGCGACGGACGCGAGATCCACATCAACGGCGAACGGGTGAAGGACGTCACGACCCACCCGATGTTCAAGCCGCTGGTCGACATCCGTGCCCGCATCTACGACCTGCAGCACGATGCCGAAAAGGCGCATATCATGACCTATCGCGAAGGCGACGAGGTCAGCGCGATCGGCAACAAACTGCCCCTGGTGCAGTCGGACTGGTGGGACAAGCGGCGTGCCACCGATACCGTGCTCGAAGACATCGGCGGCGTGGTCACCCGCGTCGGCGACGAGACGGTGGGCGAGATGTGGTCCCTGTTCGACGGCCAGGACGTGCTGAACGAGGTCGATCCGCAGTTCTCGGTCAATATCCGCAACCACATCCACAAGGTCGTGCATCACGACCCGTTCCATGTCTCGGCCAATACCGATCCCAAGGGCGACCGTTCCAAGCCGCCGCAGGATCAGGACCCGGACATGCTGCTCCATGTCGTCAAGGAGACGGATGCCGGCATCGTCGTGCGCGGCGCCAAGTTCGAGACCGCGGCGGCTTACGCGAACCAGGCCTTCACCAAGCCGACCATCGCCAATTGGGGCAATGCCGCCTATTCGGACTATGCCGTCGGCTTCGTCTGCGACCTCGGCTCGCCCGGGCTCAAATATATCTGCCGTACCGGCTTCGCCGGCCGGGCACCGGCGGAGGATTACCCGCTGTCGAACCGTTTCGACGAGGTCGACACCCTGGTGATCTTCGACAATGTCCTGATCCCCTGGGAGAACGTGCTGTTCTACCGCCACACCAAGGCGGCCATGTTCATCCGGGCGACCCTGCACCGCTATTCGGCCTTCGCCTTCGTCCAGCGCAACCTGAAACTGGCCGACCTGATGATCGGCGCTGCCCTGTTCAACGCACGCCAGACCGGCCTCGACAAGCAGCAGGCGGTGCAGGAGAAGCTGGCCCAGCTCGCGGTCTACCGCGAAGGCATCAACGCCCATCTGACCGCCGCGATCGCGCTTGCCGAGCGGAGCCCGGGCGGCCTGCTGATGCCGAACCAGTCCCTGCTCTATACCGGCCGGGTGCTCGCCTGCTCCCAGCTTCACGAGATGATGCATATCGCCCGCGAACTTTGCGGCGGTCAGATCTGCATCACGCCGGATGCCGCCGCCTTCCGCGATCCGGAATCCGGCCCCTGGCTCGAAAAATACTACACGGTGAACGAGGACTGGGTGGCCGAGGATCGGCGTAAGCTGCTGGCCTTCGCCCGCGACCTGCTGAATTCGGACTATGCCGGCCACCGGCTGACCTTCCAGCTCTTCGCGCAGAGCCCGCCCTTCGCCCATCTGGCCGCGGTTTACCGCAATTTCGATTGGGACGGCCCTCTGGACCTAGTGCGGAAGTCGGCCGGCCTCTCCGAGAAGGTGCTGGGCCAGACCACCCGCACACCGGGCGATTCGGCGGTCAGCCAGTGGTTCAACACCGATCCCGGCGCGGTCGGCAAGAAGGCGGCCGAGTGATGGACGGGTGCCGCAGCGCCTTTCTGGACGGCATGAGCCGGGCCGCCTGCACCGTCTCGGTGGTGACCACCGACGGGGCGGCGGGCCGCGCCGGGGTCACGGTCTCGGCCATGGCCTCGGTCTCGGCCGATGCACCGGGGCCTTGCCTCCTGGTCTGCATCCACGAGAAGAGCCCGGCCGTCGCCGCGATCGCGGCCAACGGCATCTTCTGTGTCAATGTGCTGGGGGCGGGCCAAGCCCATGTCTCCGACACTTTCGCCGGCCGCATCAAGACAGCCGACGGTGACAAATTCGCCCCCTTCGACTGGGGTACGATCGAGACTGGGGCGCCTGCGCTGGACGACGCCGTCACCGTCTTCGACTGCCGGGTGAAGCAGGTGGTCGAGATGGGCACCCACAAGGTGGTGTTCGGCGATGTCGTCGCCGTCCGCAACGGCACGGCAGACCTGCCCCTGATCCATGTGAACCGGCATTATGGCGCGCCCGCGCCGCTGAACCCTTGAGCGAGACCATGTTCCACAAGCGCATCCGCACCTTCAACACGGCCAAGACCTATCCCGAGCAGAAGCTGGACAACGACCTTTGTCAGGTCGTGGTCGCCAAGGGCGCCATGGTCTTCGTGCGCGGCCAAATCGGCCAGAATCTGGACACCTCGGAAAACGTCGGCGTCGGCGATGTCGAGGCCCAGGCCGAACAGGCCATGGCCAACATCAAGATGCTGCTCGACGAGGCCGGCTCCGAACTCGGCCATATCTGCAAGATCGTGATCTATCTGGTCGATCCCCGTTACCGCGAGACCGTCTATCGCGTGGTCGGCAAATGGCTGAAGGGCGTCTTCCCGGTTTCGACCGGCGTCGTCATTTCCGCCCTCGCCCGGCCGGAATGGCTGGTCGAGATCGACGTCACCGCCGTCATCCCGGAGTGAACCGCCCATGACCTTCTCGATCGCCGCCCGCTGTGCCGAGACCGGCATGTTCGGCATCGCCATCGCCTCGTCCTCACCCGCCGTCGCCTCGCGCTGCGCCTGGGTGCGGGCCGGCGTCGGCGCGGTGGCGACGCAGAATGTCACCGACCCGACCTTGGGGAACCGCGGTCTCGACCTGATCGCGCTGGGCGCCAGCGCCGCCGACGCCCTGAAAATCATCGTCGAGACCGCCCCCTTCGTCGAATACCGCCAGCTCGCCCTGATCGATACGGCAGGGCGGACGGCGGTCTATTCCGGTGCCCGGGCGCTCGGCACTTTCGCCACGGCGGAGGGGCGGGATTGCGTCGCCGCCGGCAACATGCTGGCGACCGAGAAAGTGCCTGCCGCCATGGTCGCCGCCTTCGAGGGCGCCGTGGGCCCTCTGGCCGAACGCCTGCTGGCCGCCATGGAGGCCGCGCTGGCGCTCGGCGGCGAGGCCGGGCCGATCCATTCCGCCGGCCTCGAAGTGGTCGACAAGGCGAGTTGGCCTGTGGTGGATCTCCGCATCGACTGGGCGGAGGAAGCCCCCCTCGCCCTGCTGAAGCGGGCCTGGGAAGTCTATGCGCCGCAGATCCCGGCCTATGTCACCCGCGCGCTCGACCCCAGGGATGCGCCCAGCTATGGTGTCCCCGGCGACCTTTGACGACGGGCTTCGATGCGTTTCACCCTGCGGCATCTCGAGTATTTCGTCGCGGCCGGGGAAACCGGCAGCGTGACCCTGGCCTCGGAACGCATCAATATTTCGCAGCCGTCGATCTCGACCGCGATCTCCCACCTCGAAACCGAACTGGGCGTGCAGCTCTTCGTGCGCCATCACGCCCAGGGCCTGTCGCTCACCCCGGCCGGCCACCGCCTGCTGCGCGAAGCGAAGGGCCTGCTCGACCGGGCCCACAATCTCTATACCGTCGCCTCGGAGACGACGACCGAGGTGCGGGGCGAGCTGACCGTCGGCTGCATGTTGACGCTGGCGCCGATGATCATCCCGGAACTCTGCCATTCCTTCATGGCTTCCTTCCCGCGCGCCATGCTGCGCCAGCAGGAAGGCAACCAGGAGGAACTGATCGACGGCTTGCGCCGGGCCAAGCTGGACGTCGCCCTGCTCTATGATCTCCAACTGCCCAAGGACATCGTGCTCGAAGGTCTGGTCGACCTGCCGCCCTATGTCCTGGTCAGCGAGATCCATCCGTTGGCGTCTCAGACCACCGTGAGCCTCAAGGAACTGTCGGAAGAGCCCCTGATCCTGCTCGACCTGCCGCTCAGCCGCGAATATTTCCTCGCCATGTACGAACGCGACGGGCTGAACCCCCGCATCGCCGCGCGTTCCGCCTATCCCGACGTGATCCGCACCATGGTCGCCAACGGCTATGGCTATACGCTGGTCAACGTGCGGCCGCGCTCCGACCTGGCGCTCGACGGCAGGCGGCTGGTCCGGCTCCGCCTGGCCGGCGGCCACCGGCCGATGAAGATCGGCATCGCCACCCTGGACGGGGTCCAGAAATCCCGCCTGCTACAGGCCTTCGAGACCCACTGCCGGACCTATATCTCCGACGGCTACATCCCCGGTATGGTCCCGCCGCGGCTCGACGCCAGGATCGGCGAGGAAGTCGGTTAGAGGCTGCTCCGCACGGGCCCACACCACTCTCCCTCCGTCGTCATGGCCGGGCGCAGTCCCGGCCATCTACGCCGGCAAGCCGCCTCTCGCGTCGACGACAGGGGCGCGTCTCGACGTGGATGACCGGGACAAGCCCGGTCATGACGAGTTTTGCTGGCGACGCGAGGAGACCGATGAATTTGCCTAAAGCCGCGGCAGCGAGGCGGCCAGCGGTGGCAAGGCGCCGCTCACGCCAGAAAAGCGGTAGCGGCTGCTGGGCGCCGTGATGCGGGCGATGGAGGCGGCGCGATCGAAGGACCAGGTGCGCCGGCGGAGCACGATGCAGGGCTCGCCCGCGGGCATCTGCAGCAAGTGGGCGAGGTCCGGGCCCGGCAGGTCCGCCTCGAAGACTTGTTCCGCCGCCTGAAGGGGCCCGAGCGACATCAGGTGGTCGTAAGGCGTGACGCGGGTGAAGTCCTGGTCGAGGAATTCGGGGGCGAAGGTGAGATTGGCGCAGCGATCCTCGTGCTGGACCGGTACGCCGTCGGCCAGATGCAGGAGCACGGCGCGGCCGTAGCGCTCGCCCGGGGCGAGCCCCATGGCGGCGGTCACTTCCGGTGCCGCCTCGGCGCCAAGATGGACCACCCGGCAGGCGTAGGCACGGCCGCCGGCCCGGATCGCGGCCGCCACATTGCTGATCTCGAACAGCGCCTGCTCGGTCTTCGGCATCGCCACGAAGGAGCCGAGGCCCTGCACGCGGGTGACCGCGCCCGCCTGCTCCAACTCCCGGAGTGCCCGGTTGGCGGTCATGCGCGAAACGCCGAAGCGGCGGATCAGCTCGAGTTCCGAGGGAATCCGGTCGCCCGGGCGGAGCCGGCCGGCCGCGATCTCGCCGGCCACGAAATCCTTCAGGCGCTGGTAGTGCGGCAGCGGATCATTCATCGGCCCATCCCGGTCGAGCACTTGACATGACATGTATATACATGTTCCGATCCCTGGCAAGTGCCGCCTTGCAAAGGAACCCCGCCGTGGCCCATGCCGAGATCGCCCTGCCCGATGCCGCAACCGTCGACGCCTTCGCCCGCGACGGCGCCGTGGTGCTGCGCGGCGTGTTCAAGGATTGGGTCGAGGAACTGAGGGCCGGCACCGCGGCCCTGAT
>JAYSCC010000185.1:0-6347 GCA_041915065.1 Zavarzinia sp. | reverse complement strand
GAACCCCCTGAATCAGGGGGAAAAACCGGGTTTGGCCGCCGTTTTGGCCGCGCGGAAGCCTAAGCGCGACGGCCGAATTACGCTACTCCCAATTTTCCGGCTATGGTAGGGTCGTGCCGCGTTCATGGGACGGATGGGGGACGTCGAACATGGAAGGCTTGCCCGATCTGGCAGCCCTGTTGGCAGCGATCGAAGGGGATTCGCCGGCCGGTAGCGATCTGAGACTTGACGAGTCTCCGACGGCGCCGATCCGTAACCTGCGCGACGCCCGCAAGACCGCGACCCAGGCCGAACGGCGGCGCGAGGGCGAGGACGACGCGGGCACCGAAAACGTGGTGGCGCCCGAATGGCGCCTGATCGCCGAACAGGCCGCCGATCTGATCGCCACCAAGTCGAAGGATCTGGAACTCGCCGCGTGGCTGTCGGAAGCCCTGCTGCGCACCTATGAGGCGGCGCCGCTGAGCGGGCTCGCCTTCGGCTTCCGCCTGATGACCGGACTGGTCACACAATATTGGCCGGACACTTTCCCGCCGCCGGAAGACGGCGACGAATACGAGAAAGTGCGTGCCATCGCCCAGCTCAACGGCGAGAGCAACGAGGGCACACTGTTCCCGCCGCTGCGCCGCCTGCTGGTGACCCGCGCTTCGGGCGGCGAGAGCTATGCCCTGTGGCAATACGAGAACGCCTTCGCCCTCGCCCAGAAGCCCGAGGAACAGCGCCTGAAGCGGATCTCGGAGGGCGCGCTCACGGTCGAGATGATCGAAGGCAGCGCCAATCTCTCGTCGACCACCTTCTATCAGACCCTGGTCGCCTCGGCCGACGAGGCGCTGGCGGCGCTCAACGAACTCGACCAGGTGATGACCGAGAAATGCGGCGCCGCCGCGCCCTCGCTGTCGCGCCTGCGCGGTTTCCTGGAGGGCTTCGGCGAGACGGTGCGCACCCTCGGCCGCAATAAGCTGCCGATCGGCGGCGGCACCGATGCCGCGACCGAAGCGGCGGTGGCCGCGGTAATGGGCGGGGCCACGGGCGAAGGCGGCGGCACGGGCGGCAGTTTCTCGTTGAACTCGGGCGATGCCGCGCAGAACCGCGAGGCGGCACTCCGCGCCCTCGAGCAGATCGCCGACTTCTTCCGGCGCACCGAACCGCATTCGATCGTGTCCTACACCCTGCAGGATGCGGTGCGGCGCGCCCGTATGGACCTGCCCGCGCTGATGGCGGAGCTTCTGGGCGACGACACGGTGCGCAAGCAGTTCTTCGCCAATGCCGGCTTCCGGCTGGACGAGCCGGCGGGCGAGAGCAGCGGCTATTGACGTTTTACGAGACGGCGTCGCCCCGCGCGACGTCGGCGTGACGGCCGTCACAGCATCCTGGCCGGGGGAATTTATGGTCCAGGACGAAAGTGCAGCCGATACCGGCGGGGGGGACCCACCGGATCCGACATCAGACGCTTGTAGTTCCACATCCGGAGTGAGGCAGGAGATCGGGAGGTCACCATGGCGAGCATCAACGAAAAACTCGAACGCGTGCGGAAGCCGCGCGTCCACATCAAATACGAAGTCGAGACCGGCGGTGCCCAGGTCGAGCGGGAACTGCCCTTCGTCGTCGGCGTCATGGGCGATTTTTCGGGCAATCCCGAGAAGCCGCTGGCGCCCCTGTCCGAACGCAAGTTCGTGACCATCGACCGCGACAACTTCAACCAGGTAATGTCGCGCATCGCACCGCAGCTGAACCTCAAGGTCGACAACAAGCTGACCGACGAAGGCGGCGAGATGGGTGTCAACCTGAAGTTCAACTCGATGGAAGACTTCGCGCCCGGCGCCGTGGTCGACCAGGTGCCGGCCCTGAAGGCGCTACTCGATACGCGCAACAAGCTGCGCGACCTGATGGCGAAGGTCGACCGTTCGGCCGACCTAGAAGGCCTGCTCGAACGCGTGCTGCAGAACCAGAACGAACTCGACGCCCTGTCCAAGGAACTGGACAACGACAAGGGGAATGCGTGATGGCCGACGCCGAACTCCAGGGCGCAGCAGCCGCCACGACGACCGAGGAGGTCAGTCTCCTCGACCAGGCGATTTCCGCCACCAAGCAGACCGAAAGGTCCGAGGCGGAAGACCTGATCCGCAACCTGACCGAACAGGCGCTGAAGGGCACCGTCACCTTCTCGAAGAACCTGACGGTCACCTTCAACCAGGCGATCAACAAGCTCGACTCGATGCTGTCCGAGCAGCTCGCCACGATCATGCACCACCCCGACTTCCTGAAGCTGGAAGGCTCGTGGCGTGGCCTGCAGTATCTCGTCAGCAATTCGGAGACCGGCACATCGCTGAAGATCCGCATGCTGAACGCGACCAAGCGCGACCTCTACAAGGACCTGACCAAGGCGGTCGAGTTCGACCAGTCGACGCTATTCAAGAAGATCTACGAGAACGAATTCGGCACCCCCGGCGGCGAGCCCTACGGCCTGCTGCTCGGCGACTATGAATTCACCAGCCATCCCGAGGACATCGAGCTGCTGGGTCTCGTCTCGAACGTCGCCGCCGCGGCCTTCGCGCCCTTCGTCTCGGCCGCCGGGCCGAAGATGTTCGGTTTTTCGAGCTATCAGGAGCTTTCGAAGCCGCGCGACCTCGAAAAGATCTTCGACAGCACCGAATACGCCAAGTGGCGCAGCTTCCGGGATTCGGAAGACAGCCGCTTCGTCTCGCTGGTGCTGCCGCGCGTCCTCGCTCGCCTGCCCTATGGTGCCACCACCAAGACGGTCGACGAGTTCAACTTCGAGGAAGCGCCTTACGACGCCCGCGGCAACGCCAAGGCGATGGATCACGAGCAGTACTGCTGGATGAACGCCGCCTATGCCATGGGCGTGCGCATGACCTCCGCCTTCGCCGAAAACGGCTTCTGCACCATGATCCGCGGTGCCGAAGGCGGCGGCAAGGTCGAGGGCCTGCCGACCCACAACGTCATCTCGGACGACGGCGATCCCGACCAGAAGTGCCCGACCGAGATCGCGATCCACGACCGCCGCGAAGCCGAACTGTCGAAATGCGGCTTCCTGCCGCTGTGCCACTACAAGGGCACCGACTACGCCGTCTTCTTCGGCGCCCAGACCGCCCAGCGGCCGAAGAAATTCGACCGCGCGGACGCCACGGCCAACGCCGCGATCATGGCCCGCCTGCCCTATAACATGGCGGCCTGCCGCTTCGCCCACTATCTCAAGGTGATGGCGCGCGACAAGATCGGTTCCTTCATGGAAGCGAGCGATTGCGAAACCTGGCTCAATCGCTGGATCATGAACTACTGCAACTCGTCCGACGGCGCTTCGGCCGAATCCAAGGCCAAGTATCCGCTGCGCGAGGCCCGCGTCGAAGTGAAGGAAATCCCCGGCAAGCCGGGTTCCTACAACGCCGTCGCCTATCTGCGCCCCTGGCTGCAGATGGAAGAGCTGACCACCTCGATGCGCATGGTCGCGCGCATCCCGCAGGTCGGCTGAGCGTACGAGAGTAACCGACCATGTCCCCGTCGCCGGAACCGAGCCTGCACGACATCGTGCTCGCTCCCGGCGCCGGGGACGGCTGGTTCGGCGACGATCACGGCCGCGAAGCGCGCCGCCTGGCCGACTGGCTGGTGGAACGCGACGCGGCCGAATCGCTTCTCGGCTGGTTCGGGCGCGAGACGCTCGAGGCGGCCCGAGGCGACGCTTCGCGGCTCGCCGCGGCGCTCGACCGCGACATCGCCGCGATCGACACCCTGCTCGGCCAGACGGTCGACGCCATCCTGCATCATCCGGCGTTCCAGCGGCTCGAAGCGCTGTGGCGCGGCACAGGCTTCCTGGTCGACCGCGCGACCAATACCCGCGGCATCAAGATCCGCATCCTGGCCGCACGCTGGACCGAAATCGTGCGCGACGCCGACCAGGCGCCGGATTTCGACCAGAGCCGGATCTTCGACAAAGTCTATTCCGACGAATTCGGCATGCCCGGGGGCGAGCCCTTCGGCCTGATGCTGGTCGACCATGCGATAACACACCGGCCCCAGGCGGGCCAGGCGGCCGACGACGTCAGCGCATTGCGCAGCCTGGCCGCGGTCGCCGCCGCCTCCTTCTGCCCCTTCGTCTTTTCCGCCGCCCCCTCGCTCTTCGGGGTCGACAGTTTCCGCGACCTCGGCAAAGCGACCGACCTGACCGGCGGCTTCGCCCAGCCGGAATACACGCGCTGGCGCTCGTTCCGCGAGATGGAGGATTCGCGCTTCATCGCGGTCGCCATGCCGCGCATCCTGATGCGCCATCCCTGGCGCGACGACGGCACGCGGAACGACCGCTTCCGCTATGCCGAGACCGTCTCGGCCCCCGATGCCAGCGCCTATCTCTGGGGCAGTGCCGGCTTCGCCTTCGCGGCCGTGGTGATCCGCGCCTATGCCCACTACAGCTGGTTCGGCGACATTCGCGGCGCCGGCCGCGACGGCGAGACCGGCGGCCTGCTGACCGATCTCGTGGTCGAGAGTTTCCCGACCGACCGGCCGGGCGTCGCCCCCAAGCCGTCGATGGACGTGGCGATCGGCGACATCATGGAGCGCGAACTGGCCGACCTCGGCTTCGTGCCGCTGAAGCGGGCCGCCTATACGCCCTTTTCCGTGTTCCAGTCGAACCAGTCGGTGCAACACGCCAAGACCTATCGCGACGCGGTGAACACCACCAACGCCAAGCTCTCGGCCATGATCCAGTCGATGCTGTGCACCGGCCGCTTCGCCCACTACCTCAAGGTCATCTGTCGCGACAAGGTCGGTGGCTTCCTGACCGCCGACGATTGCCAAGTCTATCTGTCCAACTGGTTGAACGGCTACACCACCTCGACCATGGACCTGCCGGCTGAAACCCGGGCCCGCTACCCCCTGCGCGAGGCCAGGGTCGAGGTTAGCGAGCTGGCGTCCAAGCCGGGCGAATATAATTGCGTCATCCATCTGCAGCCGCATTTCCAGCTCGACGAAGTGCTCTCCGCCTTCAAGCTGGTCACCGCGGTGCCGTCGGGCCAGGCGGCCTGACGTTCGGAACAAGGGGGAGATAGAGAATGGCCAGCACCAGGACCGAGGCACAGAGCGCCTTCGAGGCGGGCGACATCGACGCGGCGGTCGCCGCCCAGCTCGCGATCGTCAAGAGCAAGCCGGCCGAACTCGGCGAACGCGCCTTCCTGGCCGAACTTCTGTGCTTTGCCGGCGATTTCGCCCGGGCGGACAAGCAGCTCGACGTGCTGACCACCCAGGATCCCAAGGCGGCCCTGCCGCTCGCCCTGTTCCGCCAGATCATTCGCGCCGAGACGGCCCGCCAGGAAGTCTGGAACGCCGGCCGTGTGCCCGAATTCCTGGGCCCGCCGCCGCGCCACATGACCGCCCGCCTGCGCGCCCTGGCCGAGCTTCGCGCGGGCGACACGGTCGCCGCCGCCGCCTCCCTGGCCGAGGCCGAGGCCGAGACGCCCCGCGTCGCCGGCGCCCATGACGACACCGCCTTCGAGGATTGGCGCGACCTCGACGACGTGCTGGGCGGCACGCTCGAAGTCCTGACCTCGACCGGCAAGCATTTCTGGGTGCCGATCGAACGCGTGATACAGATCGAGTTCCATGCCCCGGAACGTGCCCGCGACCTCCTGTTCCGCCGCGCCCTGCTCTCCGTCCAGGACGGGCCGGAGGGCGAGGTCTTCATCCCCGCGCTCTATGTCCCGCCTGCGGGGGCCACCCTGCCGCCCGCGGTCCGGCTCGGCCGGGCGTCGGATTGGAGCGGCGGCGACGGCACGCCGGTGCGCGGCCTCGGCCAGCGCACCTTCCTGATCGGCGACGATGCCCTGGGCGTCATGGACCTCGGCTTCATCGCCCTCCAGGCCCAACCGGCCGAGGCCCTGTCTTGAGCGAGGCGCTGTCTTGAGCCTGAGCACCTATGCCGACCAGCCGCTGTCGAGTTCCGTCCTCGACCGGCTGCTCGAGGCGCCCGAGGGCGACGGCGGCCCGCGCAGCCGCGGCGCCTCGCTGCGCGACCTCAAGGTGGCGATCCGGCGCGACCTCGAAGTGCTGCTCAATGCCCGCCAGCGCTGCCGTTCCTGGCCGGCCGACTATGTGGAACTCGAGTCGTCGCTGGTCAATTTCGGCATTCCTGATTTCACCGCCGGCGCCTTCGAATCCCAGACCCGCGTCGAAGCCCTCCGGCGCGAGATCGAGGAGGCGATCCGCCGCTTCGAGCCACGTTTCGAGAGCGTCTCGGTCGAGATCACGGAAAAGCAGGAATACGACCGCACCTTCCGCATCCGGGTCAGCGCCATGATGTATGCCGATCCGGCGCCGGAACCGATCACGCTCGACAGCGTGCT
>JAYSCC010000184.1:0-6365 GCA_041915065.1 Zavarzinia sp. | reverse complement strand
CGATGACATCGCCGGACAGATCATTCCACCCGGTCGTTATCATCGGCGCCGGCATCTCCGGGCTCGCCCTGGCTTGGCGGTTGGAGCGCCTGAACATCCGCCCGTTGATCCTCGACGGCGCCGCCCGCGTGGCCGAGACATGGCGGCGACGGCACAAGCAGCTCCGCCTCAATACCCACCGGCACTTCTCGCAATTGCCGGGCCTGGCTCTCCCGCGCGAAGCCGGCCCCTTCGCAAGCCGTGACGCGGTTGTTCGCTATCTTGAGGCCTATGTCCGTAAGCTCCACTCGCCGATCAGATTCGGCATTTCGGTATCTCGCATAGATCGTCAGGACGACGGGTGGCGCCTGCGGACGACGGAGGGTGATGTATTCGCGCGCCACGTCGTCGTCGCGACCGGTCGGGAACGTGTTCCCGTCGTGCCGCGCTGGCCGGGAGTCGAAAGCTTTACCGGCAAGCTGCTTCATGCCGCGGATTTCGGTGACGTCCAAGCCTATCGCGACCGCAGTATCCTTGTGGTCGGCGGGGGAAACTCGGGCATCGATACGCTCAACCACCTCGCACGAATCAGAACGCGCAATCTTTGGTTGTCGGTACGCAGCGGAACCATGATCGTCCCGACGTGGCTCCTGGGTATCCCGGTGCAACGGCTTTCCGGTGTGTTGAATTGGCTACCCACTTGGCTGGTCGACCGTTTGCTTCAGGGTACGGAACGTGCTGCCTTTGGGAACTTGCGACACTATGGCCTGCCACAATGTCCCGTCGGGGCGGCGACCCGGTTGGCGAGGGTTGGCGTGGCTCCAGCGATCGACGACGGCTTCGTCGAGGCGCTCAAGAATGGTCAGGTCTTCGCGCTGCCGGCGGTGGCGAGGTTCGAGCGTGACAAAGTCGTGCTCGCCGACCTACGGGAAGTTCGACCGGATATCGTCATTGCTGCGACCGGCTATAGTCCTGGCCTCGACGGTATGGTCGGCCATCTGGATGTGCTCGACGAGAAGGGCATTCCCCGCATGAATGGGACTGTCGCCGAGCCGAACATGTTCGGACTATGGTTCCTGGGCATGAGGCCACGTCTTTACGGCAACTTCCACGCGGCCGTTCGCGATAGTCAGACGCTGTCGAAGCGGATCGCCCAGACATTATCGAAGGCTGCCTCGCAGGACCGGCAGGTGTCCAGCCAGGCATCGGCGTTCTGAGGGTCAAGGATATGAAGCGATTCTCCTTGCTTTCAACACGGTTGGTTCGGATCGGCTTAATTGTGGCGGCGCTTCTGCTGCTTTCCAGTTGCGTTGGCCATGCCGCAGAGGAGGCTCCATCGACCTGCCGTCACAATCCAATCAACGATGAAGGGTGGATCGCAGCCGGAGATGCCAGCCTCTATCTACTGGTCCGTGGCGCAGACTGCCATGCTCCGTTGATGCTCTGGCTTCACGGCGGCCCCGGCGGTGCCGAAACGCCGCTGTTCCGGCTCTATGACCGAGAGTTGGAAAATTGGTTCCTTGTCGCCTATTGGGACCAGCGCGGAGCCGGTCGTTCATACGATTCCGGCGCAAACACTGCCAAGCTCACCGTCGAACAGCATGTCGCCGATCTGAAAGGCGTCATCAATCACCTGCGCGCCAGATACGGCAACCGCAAGGTTGCGCTCGTCGGCCACTCCTGGGGTTCAGCGCTAGGGCTTCTATACGCACAAAAATACCCTGATGATGTTTCGATCGTCGTCGGCGTAAACCAGTTCGTCTCCGGCCTCGGCGCGCAGCAAGGCCAGTACGAATTCGTGCGCTCCAGAGCCGAGGCGCTTCAGGACAACAGAACGGTCCAGCGATTGGATGAAATCGGAAAACCGCCCCTTTCTGCCGCTGACGAGCTGCGACTTCAGGCGCTAGTGGATCGCTATGGCGGCTTGTTCCACCAGCAGCCGAGCTTCGCCTGGGCAATGATCGTGGGTGTGTTGCGCGGCTATGCTGCGCCCTGGAACATTCCGACCTACATCCGCGCGAACGAGATTTCGCTTGCCGCCATGGAGAAGGAGATCAACGCGCTAGACCTGACCAAGACAGTGCGATCGGTCAAGGTCCCCGTTGTGTTCATGCTCGGTCGATATGACAGGCAGCTTGAGGCGAGACAGGCCGCGGAATATTTTGATGTGCTTTCAGCGCCGGAAAAAAAGATGATCTGGTTCGAGGAAGCCGCGCACAATATTCCGTTTGAACGCCCGGAACGCTTCATGGCTGTTCTAAAGACTGTCTTGGATGAGACTCGTCGATGATCGGTCTGCCATCCGGCGGATGGAGCGGCTCGGATTCAGCTGCTTGATATCGAGTTCATCAGCCGCACTCGGTTCGATACTCGCTGCCGGTGACATGGTGTTAGGCCGACGCGTGCTCGTATCAAAGTATCAACAACAGCATCGCTTTGACAGGTCCGAATTGTGGCCACCCGGACCACGTTACCGACTTGGATCACCAGAGCAGCCAACAGAAGCCTGATGCGATGAGCCAGGAACGCCGATAAGAAATAGTCGCATTTCTAACCTGTCGATATCCGGCGGTTGCTTCCCCTGTCAGTGGACTGCCGTCAGCGCGCCACCGCATCCGGCGACTTCCATCCGGTTGCCTAGATTGCGCCTAGATCACGACTTATGGATGCCGCTCTAAGCAAAAACGGCCCCGAAGGGCCGTCTTTAAGTACTTGTTTTTCCCTGAGAAAACTGGAGCGGGCGAAGGGATTCGAACCCTCGACCCCAACCTTGGCAAGGTTGTGCTCTACCCCTGAGCTACGCCCGCTCTGGCGTCTGCGACGCGGTGCGCCGCGTCGAGAGCCGGGAATATACGCAGGGATTCGACGATTGCAAGCGTGTTTTTTCGGCTGCCCATTCGAGCCCCGCGGGGCTACAAGAAACGATCATGCCGATGACCGATCAAGACCTCTTCGCCCTCTTCGACAGGCTGGGCATCGCCCATGTCACCCACGCCCACGAGGCCGCCCATACGGTCGAGGAAGCCCAGGCGTTCCGCGGTGCTCTGGCCGGCGGGCACGCCAAGAACCTGTTCCTCAAGGACCGCAAGGGCGGCTTCTGGCTGGTGGTCGCGGAAGAGAATGTCCGGGTCGACCTGACCGCGCTCGAAAAGCACTTGGGGGCGCCGCGCCTCTCTTTCGGCGCGGCGGAGGCGATGGAATCGATTCTGGGTGTTGCGCCCGGCTCGGTCACGCCTTTCACGCTGGCGAACGAATCGGCGAAGGACGTGCGCCTCGTCCTCGATTCCGGGCTGATGGCGTTCGACACGCTCTATTTCCATCCGCTGCGGAACGACCGGACGACGGCGATCACGCGCGGCGATTTCGAGCGCTTCCTGGCGGCCGTGGATCATCCGCCCGTCCTGGTCGACATCGCGGCGGTGACCGCGGCGCGGGCGGCCGCCAAGGCGGGCGGCGGGGCCTGAGCGCGGGCTTGCAAGGAGCCGGCGCCACCCCATCTTGAGGACGATTGCGAAACCGCGTGCCTTCGGGGCGCAGGCCGCCTAAAGATGTGACGGAAAACACGTCGCGATAACGGACGGAACGATTTCATGGAAACCCTCATCGGCCAGGCTCCGGGTGGTGGACAGCAGCAGGGCGGCGCCGGCCCCGTGCCCGCCGACCTGATCAAGGACGGCTCGCTCCAGACTTTCCGCCAGGACGTTCTGGAGATGTCCCGGCAGGTGCCGGTCATCGTCGATTTCTGGGCGACCTGGTGCGGCCCCTGCCGCCAGCTCGGCCCGGCGCTCGAAAAGACCGTGCTGGCGGCGCGCGGCGCCGTCCGCTTGGTCAAGATCGACGTCGACCAGAACCCAGAGATCGCGCAGCAGATGCGCGTGCAGTCGATCCCCGCGGTCTATGCCTTCTTCCAGGGCCAGCCGGTCGACGGGTTCCAGGGCGCCCTGCCCGAATCGCAGGTGAAAGCCTTCGTCGACCGCCTGGTGAAGATGGGCGGCGGCGGCGCCTCCCCGGTCGAGGAAGCGCTGGAATTCGGGCGCACGGCGCTGGCCGAAGGCAGGCACGACGAAGCCGAGGGTGCCTTCGCCGAAGTGCTCCAGGCCGAGGCGCAGCATCCCGCGGCGCTCGCCGGCCTCGCCAAGGTGGCGCTGGCCCGCGGTGCCCTGGACGAGGCCGAGGAATTCCTCGCCGCGGTGGCCGAGGACAAGGAGGGCGACGCCGATGTGGTGAGTGCCCGTTCCGCCCTCGCCCTGGCCAAGGAAGCGGGCGCGATCGGCGACCTCGCCCCCCTGGCGGAGGCGGTCGCGGCCGATCCCGCCAATCATCAGGCCCGGCTCGACCTCGCGGTCGGCCTCCACGCCGCCGGGCGGAACCAGGAAGCCCTGGACCACCTGCTCGAAATCGTGAAACGCGACCGCAAATGGAACGACGAGGCGGCGCGGAAACAGCTCGTCAAGCTGTTCGAGGTCTGGGGCTTCGACGATCCCCTGGCGGTCGAAGGCCGGCGGCGCCTGTCCTCGATCCTGTTCGCCTGAGGACCGATGAGCGCCCGCGCGGGACTGATCGAGGCCGGCGAACTGCCGGCCATCGTGCCGATCTTCCCGCTGGCGGGCGTCCTGCTGCTACCGCGGGGCAAGCTGCCGCTCAATATCTTCGAGCCGCGCTACCTCGCCATGCTGCGCGACGCCCTGGCCGGCGAGCGCATGATCGGCATGGTGCAGCCGGAAGATCCGGGCGATCCCTCGGCCGAGCCGCCGGTGTTCCGGATCGGCTGCCTCGGCAAGGTCACCGCCTTCACCGAGACGGACGACGGCCGCTTCCTGATCACCCTGACCGGGGTCTGCCGTTTCCGCATCGCCGAGGAACTGGCCCGCGTTACCCCCTATCGGAAGGTGGTGGCGGACTACGGCGCCTATATCGGCGACCTGGTGCCCGATGCCAATGCCGGCACGGTCAACCGCGAGCGCCTGGCCCCGGCGCTCCGCTCCTATCTCGAGATCCACGGGCTCTCGGCCGATTGGCAGGCGATCGACCAGGCGCCGGGCGAAGCGCTGATCAATGCGCTGGCCATGATCTGCCCCTTCACCCCGGCCGAGAAGCAGGCCCTGCTCGAAGCTCCCGGCGTCGCCGAGCGGGCGGAGATGATGATCGCCTTGCTGGAAATGGCGATCGCCGCCAGACTCGGCGCAACCGACAACCGTGTCCAATAGGCCCTTCGATGAGCGATACCTCTGCTGCCGGCCATGGCAGCGTCGACCCCAAGCTCCTGGAAATCCTGGTCTGCCCGGCCTCGCGCCAGCCGCTCCGCTACGACCGCGAGCGTGACGAACTGGTCTCCGAGGCGGCCCGCCTCGCCTATCCGATCCGCGACGGCGTGCCGATCATGCTGATCGAGGAAGCACGCAAGCTGGACGAGGAAGGCAGCCCGGCGTGACCACCCCCTGGCCCGCCGAAATCCGCATCCGCACCGCCGACCACTGCCTGGAGATCGAATGGGACGACGGAAGGCGCGACATGCTGCCGGCCGAGCTGCTGCGGGTCGAGAGCCCGTCGGCCGAAGTCCAGGGCCACGGCGCCGATACGAAGCAGATCATCGCCGGCAAGCGCAGCGTCACCATCGTCGGCGCCGAGCCGGTCGGCAATTACGCCGTCCGCCTGATCTTCGACGACGGCCATGACAGCGGCCTCTACACCTGGGCCACGCTGCGCCATTTCGCCGAAGACCAGGCAGAAATCTTCGCCACCTATCTCCAGGCCTTGGACAGCCGCGGGCTGAAACGCTAAAGCGGCTTGCCCTCGAGCAGGCGGGGCAATTTGCCGACCGTGCCGCGGGCATGGTGCATGAAGAATTTCTTCAAGCCCGGCAGCCGCTCGACCGCGCCGAGGCCGAGGTCGCGGGCCAGGCGGAGCGGCATGGCATCGTTGGAGAAGAGCCGGTTCAAGCCATCCATGACCGAGCCCATGACCACCGAATCGACCCGCCGCCAGCGCTCGTAGCGATCGAGCAGCGTGTCGTCCCCTGGGTCGAGGCCGAGACGGGCACCATCGGCCAGCACTTCGGCCAGGGCCGCGGTATCGCGCAGCCCCAGGTTCAGCCCCTGCCCGGCGATCGGGTGCAACCCGTGGGCCGCATCGCCGACCAGGGCCAGGCGGCGGTCGACGAAGCGGGTCGCCATATGGAAGGCCAGGGGATAGGCGAAGCGCGGGCCGACAGAACGGGCCGCGCCCAACCCGTCGCCGAGGCGGCGCCGCATCTCGACATCGAAGGCATCGCGCGCCATCGCAATCAAGGCGGGGGTCAGCTCGCGCCGCTCGGTCCAGACCAGGGAACAGCGGTTGCCGGTCATGGGCAGGATGGCGAAGGGGCCAGCGGGCAGGAAATGTTCGCA
>JAYSCC010000183.1:0-6379 GCA_041915065.1 Zavarzinia sp. | reverse complement strand
CAAGATGGTGGCGGGCTATACCCCCATGGTGCCGGCGCTGGGCACGATGAGCACGCTCGGGGCGGCGCTCGCCCTCGGGCTCGGCGGCCTGGTGGTCTACGTCTACCGGCGGCGGCAGGAGGGGCGATGAGCGAAGCGGAACAGCCGCCACGCCGCCTCGGCAAGCGGGCCAGGCACGAGCATATCGTCAAGGAGCTGATGACGTCTGCCACGCTCCGCGTCTCGGAGCTGGCGGCGGCCCTCGACGTCTCGACCGAGACGATCCGGCGCGATCTCTTCGAGCTGGGCGAGCAGGGCCTGATCAACCGGACCTATGGCGGTGCCGCGCGTCCGCTCGGCACCGAACCCACGGTGGCCGAACGCCACCGTATGATGGTGCCGGAACGGGAAGCCATCGCCAAGGCGGCGGCCCTGCTGATCCGCCCGAACGACGTCCTGGTGATCGGCGGCGGTGCCACCACCACCCATGTCGCCCGCCGGATCGCCGCGGTCTGCCGCGACTTGACCGTGATCACCCATGCCTTCGGCGTGGCGACCGTGCTGGCCGCCAATCCGACCATCACGGTGATCATGGCGCCCGGGCGTTACAACGGGCGCGAAGGCAATCTGGCCGGGCCGGAAACCAACGAGTTCCTGCAATCCTATTATGCCAATTGGGCGATCCTGGGCGCTTCCGGCATCACCACCGAAGGGGTCTCGGAAGCGGAACCCCTGGCCGCCTCGGTCTATAAGACCATGCTGCGCCGGGCGACCGAGACGGTGATCGTCGCCGATCATTCCAAGTTCGAGCAGCAGGCTCTTTCGCTCTGGGCGCGCTGGGCCGAGATCGGCCGCCTGGTGACCGACCGAGCGCCTTCCGGCCCGCTCACCCGCGCGCTCGAACGTGCCCGGGTCGACGTGACCGTGGCGGTGACACCATGACGGGGGATGCGATGGACGGCTGGAAGCAACGAAACCGTTCCTTCTATTACGCCAATGCCCCGGCGCCGGAAGATCCCGACCTGTCGCCCGCGACCACGGCGCTCCTGGTGATCGATGTCCAGAATACCTATCTGACGAGGCCCGCGCGCGAGACGCTGCACGATCCCGCCGCCCTTGCCGACTACGACGCCTGGACGCCGTTCCACGAGCGCATGCACGGCACGGTAATCCCCAACATCGCCGACCTGCTGGCCGATTGCCGTTCGCGCGGCATTGAATGCCTGTTCGCCCGCATCGCCTGCCACACGAAGGATGGGCGCGACCGTTCGCTGAGCCAGAAGAAGCCGGGCTTCAACAATCTCCTCCTGCCCAAGGACGAGGCGCCGTCGCAACTGGTCGCGGCGCTCGCGCCCGAGGGCGACGAGATCGTGGTCATCAAGACGACGGACAGCGCCCTGACCGGCACCAACCTCCGCCTGATCCTGCACAACCTCGGCATCCGCACGGTGATCTGCGCCGGCATCTTCACCGACCAATGCGTGGCATCGACCGTACGCAGCCTGGCGGACGAGAGTTTCGACGTCGTCGTGATCGAGGACGCCTGTGCGGCCGCCACCATGGAATTGCACCAGGCGGAACTCGCCATCATCAACATGATCTACTGCAACGTCATGACCCTGCAGGAAGTGCAGGCCATCATGGCGCGCTGAAACACCGGAGATCGCGCCCGTGTATCAAGCCGACTTCCTCGCCCGCCTCGAGGCCGCCTTGCGCGGTGCCCTGCCGCTCTGGGGCATGGGCGACGACACAGACCTCGAACTCCTGACGATTTCCGAGAACGCCACTTTCCTGGCGACCAACAAGAAGAGCTTCGCCCGCACCGTCTTCCGTGTTCACCGGCCGGATTATCACACCAGGGACGAGATCGCCTCGGAACTGGCCTGGATCGAGGCCCTGCGCGCGACCGGCGAGGTTTCGATCCCGGCCCCGATCCCGATGACCAACGGCGCCCTGATCGCCGATATCGACGACGACGGTCACACCCGCCATGTCGTAGCCTTCGAATTCGTACCCGGGGTCGAACCGCCGGACGGCGACCTGATCCCCTGGTACCGGGAACTCGGTGCGATCCATGCGACCTTGCACGGCCATTCGATTTCCTGGGCCAAGCCGGAGGGCTTCACCCGTTTCTCCTGGGATTTCGAGACCACGATCGGCGCGACTCCCCATTGGGGCGACTGGCGGAAGGGTCTCGGCCTCGACGATGCGGGGAGGGCGGTGATCGAGCAGACGGTCGACCTCTTGCGCCGCAAGCTCGACGCTTACGGCAAGGGGCCGGCGCGTTTCGGCCTGATCCACGCCGACCTTCGCCTGGCCAACTTGCTGGTCGACACCGATCGCCTGACGTTGATCGATTTCGACGACTGCGGCTTCTCCTGGTACCTCTATGATTTCGCGACCGCGGTCTCCTTCTTCGAGAACGACCCGCGCATTCCGGCCCTGCTCGAAGCCTGGAAGGAAGGCTATCGCCGCGTCCGCCCCCTGAGCGAGGAGGAGGCGGCGATCATTCCGGCCCTGGTGGTGATGCGGCGGATCCAGCTCACCGCCTGGATCGCCTCCCATGCCGAGACGCCGACGGCGCAAGCCATGGGCGAACCCTATACCGCCGGCACCGTCGAGATGGCCCGGCGCTTCCTGGCGACCGAAAGGGGCGCAGAATAATGGCACAGACGAGACGGATCCTTTCCCTCAATGCCTTCGAGGGGGGGGCGAACCTGCCGGCCGACGTGGCGGCCCTGGTCGCGCGCCGGCGTAACACCTTCGGTGCCGGCTCGGTCCTGTTCTATGACGAGCCGCTGCACATCGTGAAGGCCGAGGGCTGCCATATCTATACGGCGGACGGGCGGAAATATCTGGACCTCTACAACAACGTCCCCTCGGTCGGGCATTGCCATCCCGGCGTGGTCGCTGCCGTCTCGGCCCAGCTCGCCGCCTTCAATACCCACACCCGCTACCTCTACGACAATATCCACGACTATGCGGAACGCCTGCTGGCGAGCTTCCCGCCGGCACTCTCCAACATCGTCTTCACCTGCACGGGTTCGGAGAGCAACGATTTCGCCCTCCGCCTGGCCCGGTTCGCCACCGGCAAGGACGGTTTCGTCGTCACCCGCACCGCCTATCACGGCAACACCACGGCGGTGACCGACGTCTCGCCGTCGTCCTCCCGCGCCGGCAAGCTGGCGCCCCATGTCCGGATCGTGGAGGCGCCGGGCAGTGCCGCCTATGGTGCCGACATCGGTGCCGGCTTCGCCGCCGCGGTCCAGGCGGCGATCGATGATCTCGAAGCCGCCGGCATCGGTTTCGCCGGCCTGCTGGTCGATACGATCTTTTCCTCGGACGGCGTTTTCGCCGATCCGCCGGGCTTCCTCGCCCCTGCGGTCGCGGCGGCCCACCGGGCCGGCGGCTTGTTCATCGCGGACGAGGTTCAGCCCGGCTTCGGGCGCACCGGCGGTGGCCTCTGGGGCTTTGCGCGCCATGGCCTGGTGCCGGACGTGGTGACCATGGGCAAGCCCATGGGCAACGGCTATCCGCTGGCGGGCGTGGTGACGCGGCCGGACCTGTTGCAGACCCTGTGCGACGAATACGGCTATTTCAACACCTTCGGCGGCAGCCCGGCGGCGGCGGCGGCCGGCCTCGCCGTGCTCGACGCGATCGAGGGCGAGGGGCTGATCGAAAATGCCGCCAAGGTCGGCGGCCATCTCAAGGAACGCCTCGCGGCGTTGCGCGGCAACGCCGCCGGCATCGGCGAGGTCCGGGGTGCCGGCCTCTATCTCGGCCTCGATATCGTGGGTGAGGACGGCACCAGCCCGGACGGGGCAGGGGCCAGCCGCCTGATCAACGCGCTCCGCGCCAAGGGCGTGCTGATCGGCGCCGCCGGACCCTTCGGCCACACGCTGAAGATCCGTCCGCCGCTCTGCCTCGGGCTCGACGAAGCGGATTATTTCGTCGATGCGCTGAACGCCATCTGCCGCGGCGCCTGACTGCATCGGGAAAGCGGAGGCGCAGCTTCCGCACATCATGGTTCAGGGCGGGGCCCCGGCGCGCTATGCAAGGGCGTTCAGAAGGGGTTCCACCGATGTCGCGCACCATCGAAATCCTCGACCGACTGGTCGCCTTCCCGACCGTCAGCCGGGATAGCAATCTCGACCTGATCCGCGATGTCGAGGGTTTCCTCGACGCGCTCGGCATCGACAGCCGCCTGGTGTTCGACGACGAGGGCCGCAAGGCCAATCTCTTCGCCACCATCGGGCCGAAGGATGTGCCCGGCATCATGTTGGCGGGCCATACCGACGTGGTGCCGGTCGACGGCCAGGCCTGGACCTCGGACCCCTTCCGCATGGTCCGGCGCGACGGCAAGCTCTACGGCCGCGGCACCGCCGACATGAAGGGCTTCATCGCCGCCTGCCTGGCGCTGGCCGAACAGGCAGTGCACCAGCCGCTGGCGACGCCGATCCATCTCGCCCTTTCCTATGACGAGGAGATCGGCTGCGTCGGCGTGCGGCGCCTGATCGACCTTTTGGCCGGCCTCGGCCTCCGCCCCAAGGCCTGTATCGTCGGCGAGCCGACGGGGATGCAGGTGGTCGTTGCCCACAAGGGCAAGACGGCGGTCCGCGCCCATTGCCACGGACTCGAATGCCATTCCAGCCTGGCACCCCTGGGTCTCAACGCGATCCATCTGGCGGCCGATCTGATCGGCGCCTTGCGCCGCCAGCAGGCCGCGCTTCTGGCCCATGGCGCCCGCGACGGCGATTATGACGTCGATCATTCCACGATCCATGTCGGCACGATAAGGGGCGGCACCGCACTCAACATCGTGCCCAAGGAATGCAGCCTGGATTTCGAGATCCGCCACCTGCCGGGCGATGCGCTGGAGCCGATCCTGGGCGCCATCGAGACGGAGGCGGCGGCGATCGAGCGGGCGGCCAAGGCCGATTTCCCCGATGCCGAAATCCGCTTCGAGACGATTTCCGCCTATCCCGCCCTGGAAACCGCGCCCGATGCCGAGATCGTCGCCTTCGCCAAGGCGCTGACCGGCGGCAACAGTATCGGCAAGATCAGCTTCGGCACCGAAGGCGGGCTCTACCGCCGCGATCTGCACACGCCGACCGTGGTCTGCGGCCCCGGCCATATCGCCGATGCCCACAAGCCCGACGAATTCGTCAGCGAAGAACAGCTCGCCGCCTGCGACCATTTCCTGGCCGGCATGCTGGGCCTGCTGCGCGGCTAGGCCGCCATCAGGCGGCGCAGCACGCCGCGGAAACGCGCGGCAACCGTATCGCGCGCCGCGTGGCGCCCGGCGCTGACGATATGGCGCCCGGCCGACCAGACGTCGGCCACCAGCCGGTCGTCGCCCGCGAAGATCCAGCCGTCGAGCAGGGCATCGCCCGTCCGCCCGTCCAGCGCCAGGGCACCGCCGTCGAGGGCGACGAGATCGGCGAGATAGCCTTCCGCGGTCACACCGGCATGGCGCCCCAGCGCCCTGGCCCCGCCCATGGCTGCGGCCTCGTAAAGGGTGCGGCCGTTGGAGGCGTCTTCCGGGCAAATCACGGCGCGCGACTGGCTGACCAGACGCTGACCATATTCGAGCAGGCGCAATTCCTCGGCCAGCGCGATCCGCACGTTGGAGTCCGAGCCGATGCCCCAGGCGCCGCCGGCGGCGGTGAACCCCTCGATCGGGAAGAAGCCGTCGCCCAGATTGGCTTCGGTGATCGGGCAGAGGCCGGCGACGGCGCCGCTCCGCCCCAGCGCCTCGGTCTCGGCGGCGGTCATATGGGTGGCGTGGATCAGGCACCAGCGCTCGTCGACCGGCAGATTGGCGAGCAGCCAATCGACCGGCCGGGCCCCCAGCCAGGCTTCGATATCGCGCACTTCCTGCATCTGCTCGGCGATATGGATATGCACCGGGCCTTCGGCGAAACGGGCAGTCACGGCACGCAGCAGCTCGGGCGTGGTCGCGCGCAGCGAATGGGGTGCGATGCCTAACCGGCAATCGGCGGGCAGGGCGGCGATGGCGCGGGCGGCCGCATCCATCAGCCGGTCGTAACGGTCGAAGTCGCAGCCGAAGCGGCGCTGCCCCTCGCTCAACGGCTCGGCCCCGGCGCCGCCCTGGGCATAGAGCACGGGGAGGTGGGTGAGGCCGATGCCGGTCTCCGCCGCGGCGGCGGCGATGCGGGCGGACATTTCGCCGATGTCGTCATAATCGGCGCCGTCGGGCGCATGATGGAGATAGTGGAATTCGGCGACGGCGGCATAGCCCGCCTCCAGCATCTCGACCTGGACCTGGGCCGCGATCGCCTGGAGATCGTCTGGGGTGATCACGGCGGCGAAGCGATACATCAGCTCGCGCCAAGTCCAGAAACTGTCGCGCCCGCGGCCGCGCCGCTCGGTCAGGCCG
>JAYSCC010000182.1:2498-6388 GCA_041915065.1 Zavarzinia sp. | reverse complement strand
CTGCCTCGACGAATTGCCGGATGGGCGGCCGGTGGCGACCCGCTTGCTCGGCCAGGCGAGTTCGGTTTGCCGCCGCGGCAAAAGCGCCGCGGTGACGGCGGGCGGGCGGGATTTGCCCGTGCTGCTCCGCTACGGCTTCGTCTGGACCTCGCTCGGCATGCCCAAGGGCGATCTCTTCGCCATTCCGGAATATGACGAGGCGGATCGCCGCAACCTGAACGGTTGCAGTTTCGGGGTCCAGATCTCGGCGCCGCGCGCGGTCGAGAATTTTCTCGACATGGGGCATTTCCCCTTCGTCCACACCGGCATCTTGGGCGCCGAACCCCATACGGAAGTGAAGGATTACGACGTCGAGACGACACCGGCCGAGGTCGTCGCGACACGCTGCATGTTCTATCAGCCGCAGGCAGCGGTGGCCTCGACCGGGGGCGCCGACGTCGCCTATCGCTACCGGGTGCCGCATCCCTATTGCGCCGTCCTTTACAAGGACAGCCCGGCCAAGCCGGGGCGGGCCGACGTGATCGCCCTCTTCATCCAGCCGGTGACGGAAGAGGAGATCATCGCCAGCCTCGTGCTCTCCCTGCTCGATGACGATACGCCGCTCGCCGAATTGCGGCGCTTCCAGCAGCGGATCTTCGCGCAGGACAAGCCAATTCTGGAAAACCAGATCCCGAAGCGCCTGCCCCTGCTGCCACGCGCCGAAGTGCCGATCCGGGCCGACAAGGTCTCGATCGCCTATCGCCACTGGCTGCGCGGGCGCGGTGTGACCTATGGGGTGATTTCGTGAGCGCGCGTTTCTTTCCGGTGGCGGCGGGGCTCGACCTCGCGCCACGCCATGTCTTCCAGGGCCTGCTGTTCGACCAGGAATTGGCGCTCTGGCGCGACGATCAGGGCCGGGTCAATGCCTGGGAGAACCGCTGCCCGCATCGCGGCGTCCGCCTGACCATCGGGCACAATCTGGGCAGTGCCCTGAAATGCCAGTACCACGGCTGGCGTTACGCCAGCGGCAGCGGCAGTGGCGTGACCGTGCCCGCGCATCCCGGGGCGCCGATCCCGGCCGCCATCTGTGCCAAGGTGTTTCCTGTGCTGGAACGCGAAGGCATCGTCTTCGCCGCCCTGGAAGAGGCGCCGCCGCCGGTGCTACCGGATCTGCCGGTCGGTGGACGGGTGGTGTTGCGTCCCCGGCCGGTCGCGGCGGCGCCGGCAGCGGTGGCTGAACTGCTGGCCGGTTTTCGCTTCGGCACCTTCGCTGGCCGCACCTTCGCGCCCCGGCCGACCACGGTCGAGGTGCTCGACCCCTTCACACTTCGGGTGACGGCGGACGTCACCATGCTGTTCCTGCTGCAGCCGCGCGGCGCGGGCACGATGATCCATGGCATTCTGGTGGGGGCGCCGGCCGCGGGCCGGGGTGCGGTCGACGATCTCTTGAGCGATCTGCTGGAGGGCCGGCGATGATCACCCTCTACGACTACGAACTGGCGGCCGACTGCTACAAGATCCGGCTGTTCCTGTCCCTCGCCGGCCGCACGGCCACGATCGAGCCGGTCGAATTTTATCCCGCGCGGGAGCAGGACAGTGCTTGGTACCGGCGGATCAGTCCGCTCGGCCGGCTGCCGGCGCTGATCGACGGCCCCCTGGTGCTCGACGATCCGCAGGCGATCCTGGTCCATCTCGGGGCCGGTTCGGCCTGGTATCCCTTGGCGCAGGCGGGGGCCGTGCAACAGTGGCTGTCCTTCGCCGGGGCCCTGGCGGCGACGGCGGGCGCAGCCCGGTTGCACGACGGCATGATGCTGCCGCTCGATATCGTCGCCGCCAGGGCCGAGGCGTATCGCCTGCTCGGCGCGCTCGAACGACACCTCTGGTTCGCCGAGGCGGCGGGGCAGGAATGGCTCTGCCCCGGCGATCACCCGAGTGTGGCCGATGTCGCCTGTTTCCCGGACATCATGCTCTCGGAAGAGGGCGGGATTTCGCGGATCGACTATCCGGCGGTGCGCCGCTGGCTCGACCGCTTCCGCCGGTTGCCGGGTTTCATCGTCATGCCGGGGATTTTCGAGGCGGCGCCGGCCGCTTGACGCCCGAGAGGAAGATCGCCACGCCGGCCTCGATCCAGGCGCGGATGCGCTCTTCCGACGGCGGCTCGCCGCTGACCATGGATTCGCGCGTCAGATCGGCGAAGACCATGGAGAGCAGCATGGCCGCCGCCCGGTCGGCGTCGCCGACGACGATATAGCCCGCTTGTTCCTGGCGGCGCAGCCAGCGGCCGACGGCGGCGATGATCTTCTCGTGGCCCTCGCGGTAATAGGCGGCGATCATCTCCGGCACGCGCAGAACTTCGGTGGCCGCCAGCCGGTTGGCCGCGACGCCGCCGGCCGACAGGCCATAGTTGGAGAGTTCGAGCAGGATCCGGGTCAGGACCGGCGCCAGGTCCGCCTCGCTGGCCACCACGTCTGAATCGAGGCCGGGCAGCATCTGCGCCATGAAGCTCGAAATCACTTCGGTCAGGATCGCCGTCTTGCTCTCGTAGAAGCGATAGATCGTCTTCGTGGAGACGCCGGCTTCCCGGGCGATGGTGCCGACGCTGGCGGCGCCGAAACCCTCGCGCATGAAGACGGCGCTGGCCGCCCCCAGAATCGCCTCGCGCAGTTCCGCTTCGCTCCGCCGTACCACCGATTCGCCCCTCCGGCTCAAAAATTCCTTGACGGCAGGATTGCCGCGACGATGATCGTCGCCAAGGAAAACGGAAATTTTCCAAAACGCCAAGGCAAATCGCCTGAGCAGGTGAAAACGCCGGGCGTTCGGAAACGGAGGAGGGGCGGACCATGAGCGGAGCCGAGGACGACCGCATCCTGTCGGGCGCGGCGTGGCAGGATTTCTGCGCGACACTGGCCAATGCCGGCAGCATCCTGATGCGCGAGAGCGTGCCGGCCACGGTGTTCGACCGAGCCGAGGGCATCCGTTATCTCTCCCGCCTGACCCGAGCCTTCCTCGAATCGGCGGTCGAATATGCCGATCCGGATTTCCCGGCGCTGCGCCGCCTCGCCCATGAGACGGTGAAGATCGGTGCCGATAATCCGGACAATGTCTACCTCTCGGCGACGATCACGGGCGACCGCGACTACCGGATCACCGGCAAGCGCGGCACCATCTCCTATTTCTCGATCGGCTCGAAGGCCAACCGCTATGCGATCGACGGTACCATGTCGTCGACCGGCGAACTCAATGACCGCAGCCTGATCGTCGGCCCGGACGGCGATGTCGAGATCATCGCCTCGGCGACCCCGAAGCCGGGCAATTGGCTGCCCTTGGCCGCGGACAGCACGCTCCTCGTGGTGCGCCAGTCCTATCTCGACCATGCGACCGAACAGCCCGGCAGCTATTCGATCGAGCGGATCGGTGCGCCCCCGGCGCCGCAGCCCCTTTCGGCCGCCCCTCTGACCGATGCCTTGCAGAAGGCTTCGATGGGCGTGATGGGCACCGCCTTCATCTTCGCGCAATGGACCGAGCTGTTCATGACCCGGCCCAACGAGCTGCCGGACTGGGGACAGGAGATGTTCCAGCGCGCCGGCGGCGATCCCGACATCTTCTATCTGCACGGTTATTTCGAACTCGGCTCCGACGAGGCCTGGGTGATCGAGACCGAAGTGCCGGACTGCCCCTATTGGAACTTCCAGCTCAACAACTGGTGGATGGAATCGCTCGATTACCGCTTCCACCGCATCTGGGTGAACAAGCACGGGGCGAAGCTCAATCCGGACGGCACAGTAACGCTGGTGATCGCAGCGCGCGATCCAGGCTTCGGCAATTGGATCGATACCGCGGGCCACGACCGCGGCACGGCCTTGTTGCGCTGGGTCGGCGCGGATCGTCATCCGCTGCCTGCCTGTCGCATC
>JAYSCC010000182.1:0-2488 GCA_041915065.1 Zavarzinia sp. | reverse complement strand
AAAGGGGGAAACCATGGGTGTGCAATTCTCGGTCGAGGACTTGAAGCAGGCGGCGCGGAACGAGACGGGTCTCGACGATTTCGGCGATCCCTGGTTCGAGGTGCCGCTGGCCGCCCTGGTGAAGGCGCTGAACGAGGAAGCCGAGCTCTCGGAAATGGGCGGCTATATCCAGGGCGCCAGCCTGACCAAATATCTGAGTGAGCGGTTGCGCAAGGTCCAGCTCTTCAAGGACCATCCCGAGATCGCGGCGGAAGAGGTCGGCGTGCTGGCGGAGATCGTCGGCCTGCCGCGCACGGGCAGCACCATGCTGCACCGTCTGCTCGCCTGTTCGCCGCACCTGACATCGACCTTCTCGTGGGAACTGCTCAATCCCATGCCGTTCCCGGGCGAGGAGGCGGGCGATCCCACACCCCGGCGTGAGGCGGCGGCCCAGGTCGCCCAGGTCTATCTGGCGACCATGCCGGAAATGGCCTCGATCCATCCGATCGACCCCGAAGGTTACGAGGAGGACGTGCTGCTGCTCGACCGCTCCTTCCTGTCGACCGGCTATACGACGATGCTCAAGGTGCCGTCCTACGACCGCTTCCTGCTCGATTTCGACCAGACCCCGGCCTATCGCGAACTGAAGGACTGGCTGAAGATCCTGCAATGGCAGGCGCCGGAACGGCGCGGCAAGCGCTGGATCCTGAAGTCCCCGCATCACCTGACCGCGCTGCCGGCGCTCTTCAATGTCTTCCCGGAATGCCGGGTGGTGATGACGCATCGCACGCCGGTGCAGACGGTGCCGTCCTATGCCTCGATGGCGGCGGCGCTGACCAAGCCGAACACCGACAGCCTCGACCCCGCCACCCTCGGGCCCTTCTGGGTCAAGCGTTTCCGCCGCTCGCTCGCCGAAGTGATCCGGCTCCGCGAGAAGGACCCGTCGCGTTTCATCGACGCCCGCTACGAGGACGTGCAGCGCGACCCGATGGGCGAGGCGGAACGGGTCTACGGCGCCCTGGGTCTGCCCTTCGGCGCGGTCGAAGTCGCCGCCATGAAGGACTGGCTGGTCGAGAATGCCCGAGACCGCCACCCGGCGCATCGCTACACGCCGGAGGAGTTCGGCCTGACGCGCGAGGGGCTGGAACAGGATTTCGCCTTCTACACGGCCGAATGCCTGGCCTGAACGAGAAAACAGGGGGGAACAATGTTGCTGAAGGACAAGGTCGTCATCGTCACCGGCATCGGGCCCGGCATGGGCGCCAAGATGGCGCGCGATGCGGCGGCGGCGGGCGCCAAGGTGATCATGGTCTCGCGTTCGGACTTCGTGATGAAGGACGTGCTGGCGGCGATCCTGGAGACCGGCGGCACCGCGATCGCCGTGCAGGGCGACGTCTCCAAACAGGAAGATTGCGACGCGGTCGCCGCCAAGGCGGTCGAGACTTTCGGGCGGATCGACGGGCTGATCAACTCGGCCTATTACCACCCGCCCATGGTGCCGCTGCTCGACAACGACGCCGAGGACCTGCGCATGGCCTTCGACGTGATCGTGGCCGGCGCCCTCAATATGATCCGCGCCGTCCGCCCGCAGATGCAGAAACAGGGCGGCGGTGCCGTGGTCAATATCGGCACCATGGCGAACCGCAAGCCCCTGGTGGGCGAGGGCGGTTACGTGCTGGCCAAGGGGGCGCTCGCCTCGCTCACCCGCCAGCTCGCCCTCGAGCTGGGACCGGAGGGGATCCGCGTCAACATGACGGTGATGGGCTGGCTGGGCGGACCGGCGACCGACATGTTCTTCGAATGGAAGGCGATGTCGAGCGGCCGCACCAAGGACGAGGCGGTGGCCGAGGCGGTCGCGCGCATCGCCCTGGGTCGCATCCCGCCGGACGAGGAATGCGGCCGCGCCGCCCTCATGCTGCTGTCGGATTTCGCCGTGCAGGTGACGGGCGCCATGCTGGACGTGAACGGCGGCGAATATATGCCGGCTTGAGGGGAGAGAGGACAATGGCCCTGCGTCTCGAAGACATGGAGCTGATCAAACAGCTCAAATACAAATATTGCCGGGCGATCGACACCTGCGATCTCGCCCTGCTCGAAACCCTGCTGACCGAGGATGCCGAGGTCGATTACCAGGGCGGCATCTACCGCTTCCACTATGTCGGGCGCGACAACGTCCTGCAGGCGATCAAGGAAGCCTTCAACCCGCAGCTCGTCTCCAGCCACACGGTGCATCATCCGATCATCGAAGTGCATGACGACGACACGGCGGACGGCCACTGGACCCTGATCGACTGGACCATGTCGCTCGCCTTCGGCAACACGGTGGTCGAGGGCAGTTCCTTCTACGTCGACAAATATGTGAAGCAGGGCGGCCGCTGGCTGATCCAGAAGGCGACCTATTCGCGCCTGTTCGAGCGCGTACACCAGATCCCGGACGCCAATCTGACAGCCCATCTCCTGGGCTCGAAGGCCGGGGCCTGACGAGCGCGGCGCCCCGCCCGGAAGGACG
>JAYSCC010000181.1:0-6390 GCA_041915065.1 Zavarzinia sp. | reverse complement strand
CCGAAATATTCGCCGGCGACGTGGAAGCCTTCGACCTGCCGGCGGCCGTCGCGCAGGATGCGGTAGGTGCGCACCCAGCCCGAGACCACCTTGTAGACGCAGTCTGCGCGTTCGCCCTGGCCGAAGATCTCTTCGTCGCGGCCGAAGCGGACGACCTGGCCGCCGTCCAGCGGCAGATCCCCTTCGAGCACCATCGAGGGCATCGGGAACACGGCATTCGTGGCGGTGACGATCTGGGCGTTCTCGAACATCGGCGGCTCCTCTCGCTGGCGACACAAAAGGAATACCGCCGGGCCGGCCGATCGGAAATTCAGGGCAGACGCATAAGGGAAACTACCTATGTCGCCCCAAATCCGCCCGACATTGCGTTGGATCAAGGGAAAGCCGCGAAAACTGCGACACCGTGACGCCAATGGATATGCGTAGCGACGAATCGGCCGGCATGATGGTCACAGCGGAAACAAGGCCCTGCATCTTCCTCGTGGAAGATGATGCGGCTTTGTTGGACGCATTGTCGTTCGCGCTCGAGACCGAGGGCTACGCCACCCGCAGCTTCCCCGATCAGGAATCGGTCCTGGCGGCCCCGGATCTCGACCAAGCCGCCTGTTTCATCATCGATTTCCTGCTGACCCCGCTCGACGGCCTCGACCTCCTGGCCGAATTGCGGCGTCGCGGCGCCGTCGCCCCCGCTATCCTGATCACGACCGAGCCCGACGACCGCTGCCGCCGGCGGGCCAAGCGCATGGGCACGCCGATCGTCGAAAAGCCGCTGATGACCGACGCCCTCAGCCGGAAGATCCGTTCGCTGCTCTGATCAGGCGCCGCCCAGGGCGAGCGACATGCGCACCAGTGCCGCCAGATTGTCCGCCTGCATCTTGGCCATCACCTTGGCGCGGTAGATTTCGACCGTGCGCGGACTGATGCCGAGATCGCGGGCGATGATCTTGTTGGGACGCCCGGCGACCACACCGTCCAGCACCTCGCGCTCGCGTTCCGAAAGGGTCGCCAAGCGGTCCAGGATCGCCTGGCGTTCCGCCGCGGTCTCGTCCGGGCCGAGGCGCTCGGCCGCCATCGCCAGGGCGTCCAGGATGCGCTCCTCGGCGAAGGGCTTTTCGATGAAGTCGACGACACCGGCGCGCATCGCCTCGATCGCCAGGGGAATGTCGCCATGCCCCGTGATCACGATCACCGGCATCGCCACCTTGAGGGCGTTGAGGCGGTGCACCAGCTCGATCCCGGTCATGTCCGGCGATGCAACCTTTGGCGAGGCCCGGCAGGGCTTCCAGGAAGGCCGGCGCGGCAGGGAAAGTGACGACCCGGTAGTCGGCAGACTCGAGCATGAAGGCCAGGGCCTCGCGCGCGCTTTCGTCGTCGTCGATGAGGTGTACCAACATCTCACTCATCGGTGGCGCCCTCCATCGGTGCGGGTGGCAGGGTGAAATAGAAGACGGTGCCGCCACCAGGATTGGCTTCGGCCCAGATGCGTCCGCCGTGAGCATCGACGATCGAACGCGAAATCGACAGGCCGACGCCCATGCCCTGGGGTTTGGTGGTCATGAAGGCCTGGAACAGGCGCTCGCGGATCTCCTCGGCGAGGCCACTGCCGCTGTCGGCGACGCTGATCAGGGCGCTGCCGTCTTCGCGCCTGGCGGTGGCGATCAGCAGGCGGCGCACGGGCACGTCTTGCATCGCCTCGATCGCGTTGCGGATCAGGTTGAGCAGCACCTGCTGGATCTGCACCCGGTCGACGAAGACCGAGGTGACGGCGGGATCGAGCTGGAAACGCACGTCGATCTGGCGTTCCTTCGCCCCGACCAGGGCGAGGGCGCAGGCTTCCTCGATCACCTTCGACAGATTCTCGACACTGCGCTCGCCGTCGCCGCGACTGACGAAATTGCGCATGCGGTGGATGATGTCGCCGGCGCGGAGCGCCTGCTGCGCCGCCTTCTGCACGGCTTCGGCGATCTTGGGAGCATCCTCTTCCCGGCCACGCTCGATCAGGCGGCGCGAGCCCGAGAGCAGATTGGCGATCGCCGAGAGCGGTTGGTTCAACTCATGTGCCAGCATCGACGCCATCTCGCCGACCGCCATCAGGCGCGAGACATGGACCAGTTCGGCCTGCAGGTCCTGCAGCCGCGCCTCGACCTGCTGACGTTCTGACAAGTCACGGATAAAGCCGGTGAAGAAGCGTTCGCGGCCGCGCGTCTCGCCGACATGGAGTTCCATCGGAAAAGTGGTGCCATCCTTGCGCTGGCCGACGATGACGCGGCCGACGCCGATGATCCGCTTCTCGTTGGTCTTCAGGTAGCGGGCCAGATAGCCGTCGTGCGCGGTCCGGTAGGGTTCGGGCATCAGGGTCGAGACATTGCGCCCGATCACCTCGCCCGCCTTCCAGCCGAACAGCCGCTCCGCCGCCAAGCTGAAGGAGCGCATCAGGCCGTGGGAATCGATCACGATCATGGCATCCGGCACGGTCTCGAGGATCGAGCGCAGGTGATCGTTGGTGGCCGCCGCACGAAGCCGGGTGGCGTGGAACCAGCCGCCCCCCAGAGAGACGGCGATTCCAGTGGCCGCGAACATCAAGGGCGCCGAAATATCGGCCAGCGATCCGCCCTCACGCGCCAGCAGGGGCGCCACGAGGCTGATCGCCGTCGCCAGCACACCGGGCAGAAAGCCGCCGGCCGCAGCCCCGATCAGCACGGCGGCGGTGAGCGGCAGATAGATCACCGGAAAGACCAGCCGCCCCTCGGCCAGCAGGCCGAGGCCGAGCACGGCGCCGACAGCCGCCGCCGCCAGGACAAAGGAACGCCAGTGCCGTTCGCTGTAAAGAGCCGGCACTCGCCTGCCGTCGCCCATCACCGACCCCTTCGCACCGAATCGCCCGGACCGAGATTAATTTGCAATCACGGAAGAACAAGGGAAAGTCGTCAGCCGCACCAACCGGACCGTGCTCTGCCGTCATAGGCGCGGGCGAGGCCGCTGGCGATGAGCAGATCGGCGATGGACCGGCCGTCGGCGGTCGAGACGATGGCCAGTACCCGGCCGCCATATTTGTCGTAGCGGACGTCGCGGAGGGTGACCGTGCCGCTGCGCACCAGTTCGGTCAGCCTGTCGCGCGCGGCCTGGGCCTTCCGCCGTTCGTCGTCGCAATCGCCGCGCAGCTCCGGCGTGTCGATGCCCACGACACGGACCCTCGTCACCACTTCCTGCCCCAGCCAGATCGGCACCCGAACCTCGAGCGTGTCACCGTCGACCACGGCGATCACTTCGGCGGTGAAGGGGCCGGGCATGGCATCGGCCAGGCGAGCGGCGAGCAGCGCCGGCTTGGTCGACAAGTGACCAGCGGCGAAAACCGCCCCGGCCAGCACCAGGACAATGGCGGGAAGAACCAGGAATCGACGCATCATCGCGGAACAATAGGCGAACGAATAGCCGATCGGCAAGCGGCGCAGTGGCCAGAACCGGCGCTCGGTGCTATGAGAGCGCACCCGAGCCCCCGGCGCCAGCCCCCGGGGTTCCCCCACATCCTTTCAGGTATTTGCATGATCGCCCGCGCGCTTCTTTCGGTCTCGGACAAGACCGGTCTCGTCGAATTCGCCCTCGCCCTCGCCGACCGCGGCATCGAGATCCTGTCGACCGGCGGTACCGCCAAGACGCTGCGCGACGCCGGCCTCCGCGTGATCGACGTCGCCGAACACACCGGCAGCCCGGAAATCCTCGACGGCCGCGTGAAGACCCTGCATCCCAAGGTGCACGGTGGCCTGCTCGGCCGGCGCGACCTGCCCGAGCATGTCGCCCAGATGCAGGAACACGGCATCAGCAACATCGACCTCGTGGTCGTGAACCTCTATCCCTTCGAGGCGACGGTGGCGCGCGGCGCCGATTTCGAGACCACGATCGAGAATATCGACATCGGCGGCCCGGCCATGATCCGCTCCGCCGCCAAGAACCACGACCATGTCACGGTGGTGGTCGATCCCGCCGACTATAAGGCGGTGCTGGACGATCTCGCGGCCCATGGCGGTGCCACTTCTCTGGCGACCCGCCGCCGCCTCGCGGCCAAGGCCTACGCCCGGACCGCGGCCTATGATTCCGCGATCTCCGGCTGGTTCGCCAAGCAGCTCGACGACACCTTCCCCGAGCGCCTGACCCTGTCGGGTACCCGCGCCGCCCTGCTCCGCTACGGCGAGAACCCGCATCAGGCCGCCGCCCTCTATGTCACCGGCGAGAAGCGCCCGGGCGTCGCCACGGCGCAGCAGCTCCAGGGCAAGGAACTGTCCTACAACAACCTGAACGACACGGATGCCGCCTTCGAGCTGGTGGCCGAATTCGACCCGCGCGAAACCGCCGCCGTGGTCATCGTGAAACACGCCAACCCCTGCGGTGTCGCCACCGCGGAGAACCTGATCGACGCCTGGAAGAAGGCGCTGCTCTGCGATCCGGTCTCTGCCTTCGGCGGTATCGTCGCGGTCAACCAAACCCTCGACAAGGAAACCGCCGAGGCGATCGCCCAGATCTTCACCGAAGTGATCGTGGCGCCTGCGGTCGACGACGACGCCAAGGCCGTACTCGCCGCCAAGAAGAACCTGCGCCTGCTGGTCACCGGCGGCCTGCCCGACCCCAAGGCCCCGGGCTTGATCGCCAAGACCCTGGCCGGCGCGCTGCTGGTGCAGACCCGCGACACCCTGGGCGCCGAGGGCGAGCGCTTCGAGGTGAAGACCACCCGGAAGCCGAGCACCCAGGAAGTGGCGGACATGGAATTCGCTGTCATCGTGGCCAAGCACGTGAAGTCGAACACCATCGTCTTCGTGAAGAACGGCGCCACCGTGGGCATCGGCGCCGGTCAGATGAGCCGGGTCGATTCCGCCCGGATCGCCTTCCGCAAAGCGCAGGACGCGGCCCGCGCCGCCGGCATGGAAGAACCGCTGACGGTCGGCTCGGTCGCCGCCTCCGACGCCTTCTTCCCCTTCGCCGACGGGCTCGACGTCCTGGTCGAGGCGGGCGCCACCGCGGTCGCCCAGCCGGGCGGCTCGATCCGCGACGCCGAGGTGATCGCGGCCGCCGATGCCGCCGGCCTCGCCATGGTCTTCACCGGCGAGCGCCACTTCCGGCACTGAGAGGCCGGGCGTCTTCGCCTGGTGTGCGGCAAAAGTAACGCCCGGGCGAGAGGGGTGGTCATGCGGCCACCTCTCGTTGACATCGCGGAGGCGGCGCCTTATCTGTCCCATGCTCGTGCGGCCGCCTTTTCGGGGCCCGCGGGCACGGAATTCGGGCGGGGCCGGCGCCCCGCATTACCTCATGCGCCCGTCAGGCCACGAAACCGGCTGATGCGGCAGAAGAAGGTTGCTTCATGCTCGGCTTCGGCTCGCTCGCCAAACGGCTGTTCGGCAGCGCCAACGAACGTGTGGTCAAGCAGCTCCGCGGCAAGGTCGAAGCGATCAATGCCCTGGAGCCGACCATCGCGGCCCTTTCGGACGCGGAGCTTCGCGCCCAGACCGACAAGTTGAAGGCGCGTCTCGCCGCGGGCGAGACCCTGGAAGACATCCTGGTCGAAGCCTTCGCCACCGTGCGAGAAGCGGCCAAGCGAGCCCTCGGCCAGCGCCATTTCGACGTCCAGCTGATCGGCGGCATGGTGCTGCAGTCGGGCCGCATCGCCGAAATGCGGACCGGTGAAGGCAAGACCCTGGTCGCCACCCTGGCCGCCTATCTGAACGCCCTCGAAGGCAAGGGCGTCCACGTCATCACCGTGAACGACTATCTGGCCAAGCGCGACGCCGGCTGGATGGGCCGGGTCTACGGCTTCCTGGGGCTCACCACTGGCGTCATCGTCAACGACCTGACGGACGAGGAACGCCGCGCCGCTTACGCCGCCGACATCACCTATGGCACCAACAACGAATTCGGCTTCGACTATCTGCGCGACAACATGAAGTACCGGCTGGACGCCCTGGTCCAGCGGCCCTTCCATTTCGCCATCATCGACGAAGTCGACTCGATCCTGATCGACGAGGCGCGCACGCCGCTGATCATCTCCGGCCCGACCGAGGACAATTCGGACCTCTATCGCCGGATCGACGCGCTGATGCCGCAGCTCACCGAGGCCGACTACGAGAAGGACGAGAAGCAGCGCTCCGCCTCCTTCTCGGAAGAAGGTCAGGAGAAGTTCGAGAAGCTGCTGCTCGAAGCGGGCATGCTCAAGTCGCCCAATCTCTACGACATCGAAAACGTCACCATCGTCCACCACCTGCAGCAGGCGCTGCGCGCCCATGTGCTGTTCCGGCTCGACCGCGACTATGTGGTGAAGGACGACAAGGTCATCATCATCGACGAATTCACCGGCCGCATGATGACCGGCCGGCGCTATTCGGACGGGCTGCACCAGGCGCTGGA
>JAYSCC010000180.1:0-6392 GCA_041915065.1 Zavarzinia sp. | reverse complement strand
CCGGCCAGGCTGCGGATCAGGGTCGACTTGCCGGAGCCGGTGGGGCCTATCACGCCGAGAACGTCGCCGGCATCGAGCCGGAACGAGATGTCGTGCAGGATGACCTGCCGGGTTCCGGGGGCGGCAACCGCCAGTTCCGTCACCGCCAGGCTCTCCCGGGGGGGCGGCAGGTCGAGCCCGGCGGCACGGGCGGGAAAGGCGGCCAGCAGGCCGTCGATCCGCCGCCAGGCCTGGCGGGCGGCGACGAAGCCGCGCCAATGGCCGATCGCCAGTTCGACCGGGGCCAGGGCGCGCCCGAGCATGATCGACGAGGCGATGATGACGCCGCCGGTGGCATCGCCGTCGATGACCAGATAGGCGCCGAGGGCCAGCATCAGGGATTGCAACAGCAGGCGGAAGCTCTTCGACAAGGTGCCGAACAGCGACACGGTATCGCCGCTGCCCAGCATCGCCGCACTCGCGGCGTCGCTCACGGCATGCCAGCGGGCCCGTAGCCCCTCGGCCATGCCGAGGGCGACCACCGCTTCGCTGTGCAGCATCGCGGCATCGCTGGCCGCCTGGGCGCGGGCGGCGAGCAAGGTCACTTGCCGCTGCGGCTGCCGGCTCAATCCTTCGGTCAGCGCCGTCAAGGAGGCCAGCACCACGATCCCGGCCAGGCCGAGCAGGCCCAACCAAGGATGCAGGATGAACAGCAGCCCGGCATAGAGCGGCATCCAGGGCAGGTCGAACAGGGCGTTCGGCCCGCCGCCGGCCATGAAGGCACGCACCTGGTCGAGGTCGCGGAGGGGGCGCGGCCCTCGGGCCAGGGCCGGGGCGGCCGCGGATTGCTGAAGGTCGGCCTCGAACAGGGCCGGCCCCAGCCGCCCCGCCAGCAGGCCGGCGAGGCGGGCGAACAACCGCGTGCGGACGAGGTCGATCGCCCCCTGCAAGAGGTAGAGGAGGGTGACGATGAGCACCAGGGCGACCAGGGTCTGCAGGCTGTGGCTCGACAGTACGCGGTCGTAGACCTGCAGCATGAACAGGGGCCCGGTCAGCATCAGCAGGTTGATCGCGCCGCTGAGCAGCGCGATCAGCGCGAACCAGCGGCGGCAGGCCATCAGGGCCTCCGCCGCAAGTGACCGGGATGCGGGCGACCGCATGCTTGTCACCTAGAGGAAGTGGAAGTGATCGGCATGCTGTGGCGAGAGCAGGTTCTTCAGGAAGGAGGAGACATGGCTGCCGAGCCCGGTCACGACCTCCGCCACTGTCTCGACCGCGGCCGGCACCAACGTCTCGACCGCATCGACGACAGTGGTGCCGAGGCCGTTCAGATTGCCGCTCAGGATCGGGGCGATGCCGTCGACCAGGATGTCGCTGACCACGGGCAGCACGCTGCCGGTCACCAGGTCGGTCACAGGTGGGGCGACCGCATCGACGATGCCGGTGACCGCGGGCACGGCGAAGTCGAAGAGGTCGTCGGCCGCTGCCTGGGGCCCCGCCGCCCCGCCGGTCAGGGCTGGCACCAGGGTATCGGCCACGATGGTGCCGACGACCGGCAGCGCCTGGTCGAGGAAGCCGGCGGTCGCCGGCAGCAGGTCGTCGACCACGTCGCCGAGCGCCGGCACCAAGGTATCGCCGATGCCGGCGACGACCGTGCCGAGATTGCCGGCGAGATGGCTCAGGGTGGGTTCCAGGCTGTTCAATTCGCCGCTCAGGGCGGGTGCTATGGCATCGGTGAGCAGGCCCCCGACCACCGGCAGCACGTCGTCGGCGACGACATGGGTGGCGGCGGGCAGCAGGGTATCGGCCGCCTGGGACACCGCCGGTACCAGGAACGCGAAACTGTCGGTCAGCAGCGCGGCGATGTCGGCGTGGTCGGCCGTCGTGGCCGGGATCAGGCCGTGGACGATCAGCTTCTGGGCCAGGGCCGGCACCACGTCCGCGAACAGGAAGTGGCTGACCGCGGGGATCAGCAGGTCGAGGGTCTGTCCGGTCGCCGGCAGTAGCAGCGTGCCGGTGCCGTCGACCACCGGGCCGAGGTTGTGGACGGCCTCGACCAGGGCCGGTCCGAGGCTCGCGAAATCGCCCGTGAGGAGGGGGGCGACGCCATCCTCCAGCAGGCCCCGCAGGAAGGGGCCGAGGTCGTCGGTGGCGAATTGGGTGAGGGCGGGGAGCAAGACGTTCAAGGCGTCCAGCGCTGCCGGCGTCACCGTCTCGGGCGCGGTCGCCAGGGAATCCAGGATATTGTCGAGCACCAGGTTGTAGGCGACATTGGCGTTCATCTCGCCATGGGCGAGCCAGACGTCGATCCCGGTCGGCGCCCAGGTGGTGCCGTCGTCGAAGACAATGGCGTCGATCCCGGCGTAATTGCCTGACAGCAGCTCGTCCGTCAGGGTGACCGTGCCGCCGTCGCCTCTGCCCGCCGCACTCTCGGCAATGGTCACGACGACGTCGTTGCCGGATGCCGACAGGGTGACGGCATCGGGGGCGATGCCGTGGAGGACCAGCCTGTCGGCCTTGCCGCCACTGCTCTCCTCCGTGATGCGGTCGTTGCCGTCGCCCCGGTAGAAGAGATAGGTGTCGTCGCCCGTTCCACCCGCGAGGTCGTCGTCGCCGGCCCGGCCTTCGACGAGATCGCCGATCATGCTGCCGGCGATGGTGTCGTCATCGGTCGTGCCGAGGTGCGTCACGATGGTGCCATCGCTCGACACGGCATGGGCCAGCAGGTCCGCCTCGCTCCAGACCGTGCCGTCGCCGAAATGCACGCTCTCGACCCCGCCCTTGTCGCTGAACTGGTCGGTCAGGTCGATCCGCCCGCCGGATCCGTCGTCGATCAGCAGGATCAGTTTGTCGGCATGCTGGATGACACGGAGGTCGCCCGGCGTCACACCGGCCAGCACGAGCTTGTCGCTCGCCGCACCCTGGTCGGCGATCCGGTCGTTGCCGTCGCCCCGCTTGAAGTAATAGGTGTCGTCGCCCTGTCCGCCGGTCATCGCGTCGTCGCCGGCCAGACCCTGGAGATGGTCGCCGGCGAAGGTTCCCGTCAGGGCGTCGTTCGTTGCGGTACCGATGAAGACCCGGCCGTAGGTAGCTTGGTCGAGGGTGAAAGGCAGGTGCAGGGTGTCGAAGGCTGCCTGCAATTGCCCATGCATATTGGCATCGGAAAGTCCGACACCTCGGCTCAATTGCTGGAGAAGGGGGATCGAATTGCCCCAGTCCTCCCAAAACTGAGCAGCGGTTGCAAGATCAGCAGGCGCATCGAGCGCCAAGATGTCAGCCAGTGTGTTCGCCCCGTCGGGCATCACAAAACTGTCGGCAACAAAGTCGTATCCAGTTCCTTTGAACTCGTCATGAAGCGGTCCAAAGATGATCAATCTAGCGCTGATTGCGGATACCAGCGAGGAGAACGCCTGTTCCAGGATCTCGCCCTGGTGAGAATAGATGGGGTCGGAATTCCCTTGAAAATCGTAGCTCTGGCCGACGAATTTTTCCAGCACGGCAAGGTGTTGAGCGTCGATTTGGCTGCCCCGGCTTCCTGCGGCGACATTCTCGACGCCTGTCCAGCGGTATATGATTTGGAGGACTGTCGCCTGAAAAGAATCTTTGTCGTCGAGTGCCCGGGCGGCGAGGCCTTGAACCATGGCCTTCAGCGTCGGGTCCAGGCTCATCGCGATCCAAAGGTCCGGCACCGTGCCGTAGCCGCGCGCGTTCGGCAATGCCCATACCTCAGGATCGTAGGTAAAATTGCCGTCGTAATGCGATAATGCCGTGTTGTTGTCGAAATAGGCTTCGGCTACTTCACCCGTCGTACCGTTGGATTTGACGTAGCTGCCGAGAGCACCGATCATGTTGCCGTTCACGACATGATCTGTCGTGGTCGCGGCCAAGTTTATTGCGATGATCCCATATTGCGTCAGTGACTTGAGTTCGCTGGCGTCAGTTTTGCCGTCGCCATCCGCGTCGACCCAGAGCTTGAGGCTGGAAAAGCCGGGATCTCGCGCGTCTACGATGCCGTCATGATTGCTGTCGAGCGTGGAAAGGGCGGCAAAGCCGCCAATTTCGCTATTGCCGAACAGTTCCGAGATATTGTTGACGATGCCGTCGCCGTTGCGATCGACGACCAGGAAGCCATCGTCCGCGCCGACCCAGCCTGTACTTACAGCAAATCCTGTGCCGTGCAGATCGAACGAGGCGTGGGAGGTGGCTAGTGGCGTCAACGTCACACCGTTGCCGCCGAGATCGAGGACGACCGGGTCGATTGACGCCCTCGAGAACAGACTGGCCAGGGCGACGATGATTGCACCGGGAAGCAGAATGGTTCCCGTCATCGCCGCGGCCGCGGCCGCGGCCAGCGTCCCCGCTGCCATCGCATAGTCCGGCCCGATCAGATCGATGAAGTCGTCGGCCAAGCCGCGCAGCATTGCCATTGTTTCGGGCGCCACCTGGTCGCCGATGCTGAGCAGATGGTCGATCATGTTGACCAGGGCGAATCCGCCACCGACAATGAGTAGACCGGCGCCTGCAAAGGCGGCGGCTTCGGGCGAGAGGATGGCGATGGCGCCGACCGCCAGGCTCGCAAGGTATGTTCCCTTGAGGACGTCCCGGCCGAACTCCAGTGCTGTCGTGAGTGCCGCGTCTGGCCCGCCTTTGACCCAGGCATCAACGATCTGCGCGATGCCGTCGGCGACGAACAGCGGGCCGGGTCCCTTGGTGAAGCCGACGAAGAATTCGGTCATCGCCTTCGTTGCCGTTTCGGTCAGGAAGTCGAGCGTCAGTGCCGGCCTGCCGGGGTCAGTCAGGCGCGAAGCGACTTCAATCAGCGCCATTCTGCTGATTTCATGGATCTGTTCCGGGGTCGCCGTTCCCTCGGTCAGCGCCTGATGGAATTCCGGCGGCATGAATCGGGGCATCATATCCGGGGCCGGAATGTCGCCCTTCATGATGCCCTTGACTTGTGTCGGGTCCGCGCCGTTCCTGATCAGGGCGGACGCTGTGGCTCCCGTCGCTATGGACAGTTCCCTGAAGCGACTATAGTCCCCGTTGCCATAGGCCGCGGCGAAATCGGCTGCGGCCTCATGGACATCCCGCAGCAGACTCGTAACACGCCCATAGTCGGTCGCGCCGTTCAGTCCTGATGTCGCGACACGGATCAGTTCGGTGCGATCGATAAAATCGATCGCGTGAACATCGCCGCGTGCGAGCATGCGTTGCACTTCGACAGTCTCAAGGATATTTCCCGAATTCACTTTGTCGCCAACAATGGCGATAACTTTGCCATCGACAGCCGAGGCATAATCGTACGACAACTGTCGCCATGCATAGCCTGTCACCTGGTCCGCTTGGGCCAGGCGATTGAGAAGGCCCATTGTTTCATTATCGCCGCGAAGCTGATTGAGGTCGCCGGCATCGCCGCTGCTGATTTTATCAAGGAGGAGTTTCGTGCTATATCCTTTTATAAATGGATCTAGTAATTCTGATATCTTCTCTGCATCCTCTCCATATTTACTATTAACGGAATCATCAATATCTAACCTAATATTGTTTCTGAACGACTCTGCAGCTCCTTCAAGGATCTTTCCGGGGGTCGTGTCGTTCAATGTTTTTACATTTTCCGGGAATTTCGCCAATATAGCGTCGTTAACGTTTGTATTTGTTGTCGATTCAAAATATCTTGCCGTGCTTCCGAGGTCATCTTGGTTTGACGCCGTTTTTCCAGTAAAGAAAGCGTATGTCGAATTTGGATCGATATCGAGTTCAGTGCCGAGGATCGATCTTATATCATTATTCAGGAAATCTAGTACGACTTGGTCTGTTACTTCTGGCCATTGCGGCGGATCTGGGTTGCCCAGGACTGAATTAACATCGCTTCCTTTGTCGAGTGAAATAATAATAGGGTAGAATCTGTCATTGTCATTGGTGTCATCGCTCATTGCATATCTCCCCGGGGAAAGCCTTCATTCGGCGTAGGTCGCGCACGATCTCTCGGAACAATGGCGGGATCATCTGATAGTATTTCCAATGACGGAGAACTTCTTTCGTCATGAAATTCCCATCAGCACACAATAGACGAAATTTATCGCTTCCTTGAGTCCAGGAACTGTTAAAATAACCACCCCAAAGTCGGACGCTGAGAACCTTATGCGATGTGCTTTTATAGTGCTCTTTTGTTGCGTCTGGCGTGGGAATACTGAACTGCAGGTTCATCGAATAATCGATGATGGCCCGGTCGGCCCGGCGCCACAGGGGCTCGGGGGGGGGCGGACCGCCGACGGAATATTGGCGGCCCTTTTCTTCGGCCAGTGTCGTCGGCCAGTCCGGGTGATCGGTCGGCTGAAACGGGTCACTGCAGTGAATCAGGCCGAGGCACGCGAAAAACGCGACAGCCGTGCAGTGAGGAAAATCGTGGCAGAGGT
>JAYSCC010000179.1:0-6399 GCA_041915065.1 Zavarzinia sp. | reverse complement strand
CTTGGCCCGCGGCCGGCGAAATCGTCAGCCGCTTCGGTGATCGCCAGGCCAACGGCCTGACGTCGCGCGGCTTCCGCGTCCGGACCCGGCCGTCCGCCCAGGTAACGGCGCCCGCGGCCGGCGACGTAGCTTTCGCCGGGCCTTTCACCGGCTACGGGCAACTCTTGATCCTTTCGCAAGGCGATGGCTATCATCTGCTCCTTGCGGGGTTGGAGCGGATCGACGTGACCGTCGGGCAGAAGGTTTTAGCCGGGGAGCCGGTCGGTCAGATGGCAGGCGCCGTTGAAGGCGCCCGCCCGGTTCTTTATGTCGAGCTCAGGCACAATGGGGAGCCGGTGGATCTGACACCCTGGCTGGCCTCCGGTGCGACTAAGGTTAGCGGATGATGCGAATGAATCGAGCACTCGTGGCCCTCCTCGCCTTCGCGGCGGGTGCCGCCGTACCCCTATGCGTCGAAGCCGGGACCTCGGCCGAGACCTATCGACAGCTCAACCTGTTCGGCGACGTGTACGAACGGGTGAAGAGCGACTATGTCGACGAAGTCACCGACGAGAAGCTGGTAGAAGCCGCGATCAACGGCATGCTGGCCTCCCTCGACCCGCACTCCAGCTACATGAACGCCAAGGCCTTCGCCGACATGCAGGTGCAGACCAGGGGCGAGTTCGGTGGTCTCGGTATCGAGGTCACGATGGAGAACGGCTTCGTCAAGGTGGTGACGCCGATCGACGACACGCCCGCCTCGCGCGCCGGTCTCAAGACCGGCGACTATATCATCGCCCTCGACGGCAAGGACGTGGTCGGCATGACCCTCCAGGAAGCGGTCGAGAAGATGCGCGGCCCGGTCGATTCGAAGATCGTCGTCTCGGTCAAGCGCGACGGCATCGCCAAGCCCTTCGACGTGACGCTGGTCCGCGCCGTGATCAAGATCCGCGCCGTCCGCTCGCGCCGCGAAGGCAACGCGATCTACATCCGCGTCACCCAGTTCAACGAACAGGTCGACGCCGGGGTGAAGAAGGCGATCGCCGACGTCACCAAGGAAATCGGCGCCGACAAGGTGCAGGGCGTCATCCTCGACCTGCGTAACAACCCGGGCGGCCTGCTCGACCAGGCGATCGCGGTTTCGGACGAATTCCTGAACCGGGGCGAGATCGTCTCGACCCGCGGCCGCCGGCCGGACGACGTCTCGCGCTATTCGGCCACGCCGGGCGACCTGATGGCCGGCAAGCCGGTGATCGTGCTGGTCAACGGCGGTTCGGCCTCGGCCTCGGAAATCGTCGCGGGCGCCCTGCAGGACCACAAGCGGGCCCTGATCATGGGCACGCGCTCCTTCGGCAAGGGCTCGGTGCAGACCATCATCCCACTGCCCAACCAGGGGGCGCTGCGGCTCACCACGGCGCGCTACTACACGCCGTCGGGCCGTTCGATCCAGGCCAAGGGTATCGAGCCGGACAAGCTGGTGACCCAGACCCCGGCGGACGGCAAGCCCGAGGACGCGAGCCAGATCCGCTCGGAAGCCGACCTGCCGAATCACTTGCAGGGCGACGGCAACGGGGCCGAGGACAGCGGCCCGCGCAGCGCCGAGGAAATCCCCGAGGACCGCGCCAAGGACGCCCAGCTCAACCAGGCCCTGGCCTTGTTGCCGAGCCTGAAGGTGGTCGACGACAAGATCGCCAACTGACGGCACGGCGGGCGCGATGGCCACGGAGTCCGGCCCGCCCCAGCCCGCATCCGGCACCGCAAGCGCGGACGCCGGTGCGGGCGCCCCCGCGAAGGCGCGGCGCAGCCTGCTGCCCTATGCCGTCGCCGGTACCCTGGCGGCCCTCGGCGGCCTGATCGGCTGGGCCGCCCTCGGCGGTCCGGGCGGCCCGACCAGGGTTGTCGCCGCCCTGCCGCCCGCCCTCTCGGAACCGCCCCCCGTGGCGGCGCCCCCGGCTCCCGCTACCGAACCCTCTACCGCCGAACCGGCCACCCCGGCGCCGGCCGAATCGCCAGCGGCCGCCCCGGCTTCGGTACAGCCGCCAGCCGCGGAACCTGCTGCGCCCACCATGCCGGCTCCCCCAGCCGCGCCGGCACCGCAAGCGGCCGCAGCGCCGCCTGCCAACCCGGCACCAGCTCACCCGCCCGCGGCCGAAACACCCGACGCTCACGCCGCACCGGCAGCGCTGGAGACGCCCCCCGCCGCACCAGCCGCGCCGCCCCAGCCTGCCGCGGCGGGTGGGATCGGCCTGCCGCCGGCGCCCGATCCGCGCCTGGTCGAACAGGGGCGCGACGGCTATCTGCCGGTGATCGGCCCGGATGGCCGCCAGCCCTGGAAAGTCTATGCCCGGCCGTTTGCCGACATCACCGCGCGGCCGCGCATCGCCATCGTGGTGGCCGGGCTCGGGCTTCGCGAATCGACCACGGCCGAAGCGATCGCCAAGCTGCCGCCCGACGTCACCCTGGCCTTCACGCCCTATGCCCGGAACCTGGACGATTGGGCGGCCAGGACGCGTGCCGCCGGCCACGAATTCCTGCTCCAGGTGCCGATGGAACCGGTCGATTTCCCGACCAGCGACCCCGGCCCCAAGGCGCTGATGACCAATCTGCCCGAGGCGGACAATGCGGCGCGCCTGGAATGGACGCTGGCGCGCACCACCGGCTACGTCGGGGTGATGACCTATATGGGCTCGCGCTATACCGCCGATCCGGCCGCCATCGCCGCGACCGCCGGCATCCTGAAGGCGCGCGGCCTGATGATCCTGGACAGCCGCACCGCCGATCAGTCGGCGATCCCGGCCGTCGCCGGCCACCTGGGCCTGCCGCGCGCCGCCGCCACCCGCTTCGTCGACGCGACGCCGACCCGGGCGGCGGTCGACGCCCGCCTCGCCGAGATCGAGCGCTATGCCCGCCAGAACGGCGCCGCCATCGGCATCGCCGCCGACTATCCGGGCTCGATCGAACGGATCGCCGCCTGGGCCGCCGGCCTTTCCGCCAAGGGCCTGGTGCTGGCCCCGGTCAGCGCGCTGGCCGATACGATGGTGGCCGAATGACTTCCTTTTCCGTAAGCCCCGAGTAACCGCCATGGATATCGCATCCCTGCCCTATCGGCCCTGTGTCGGCATCATGCTGATCAATGCCGACAAGCTCGTCTTCGTCGGCCAGCGGCTGGACAATCTGGTCGAAGCCTGGCAGATGCCCCAGGGCGGCATCGACGAGGGTGAAACGCCTGAGGTGGCGGCGCTGCGCGAGCTGGGCGAGGAGACCGGCACGGACAAGGCCGAGATCATCGCCGAGAGCCGAGACTGGCTGACCTACGACCTGCCGGCCGAACTGGTGCCCCAGGTTTGGAAGGGGCGCTACCGCGGCCAGCGCCAGAAGTGGTATGCGATGCGTTTCACCGGCACCGATGCCGACATCGACATCGAAACCAAGCATCCAGAATTCGCGGCCTGGAAATGGGTCGAGCACCAGCACCTGCCGTCCCTGATCGTGCCCTTCAAGCGCGCCCTCTACGAGACCGTGGTGGCCGAATTCGCCCCGCTGTTCCGCGCTTGAGGAGACGGCGATGAGCGAGACCCGCGGCGATATGGTGCTGATTCACGGCGCCTTTTCCGGCGGCTGGGCGATGGAACCCTGGGCGGGAGCGATGACGGCCCGGGGCTGGCGCTGTCACACCCCCGACCTGCTGCATCACGACACGCCGCCCCACGGACGGCCACATCCCGAGCTCGGCCACACCAGCCTGGTCGATTTCGCCGACGACCTCGCCCACAAGATCAAGGCCCTGCCGGAAAAGCCGGTGCTGATCGGCCATTCGATGGGCGGCCTGGTCGCCCAGATCCTGGCCGGGCGGGGACTGGCGCGGGCCCTGGTCCTGCTGGCGCCGAGCCCGCCTTGGGGCGTGCTGCCCTCGACCGATTTCGAAATCATGTCGGCGATCGGCATGGTGGCGACTCTCGGGGTGTTCTGGAACGGGCCGATCCATCCGGTCTACCGGGTCGCCGCCGATCACACGCTGAACCGCCTGCCGCGCGAGGAACGCCGCGCGACCTTCGCCCGCTTCGTACCGGAATCGGGCCGCGCCGTGTTCGAGATCATGCATTCGATCATGGATTACCGGCGGGCCAGCCGGGTCGAGCCCTGGACGGTGAAATGCCCGGTGATGTCGGTCGCTGGCGGTGCCGACCGGGTCAATTCCGCCCGCACGGTGAAGCGGATCGCGGCGCGCTACAGCGACAACCCGGGTTCCACCTTCACCCTCTATCAGGACTTCAGTCACTGGATCATCGGCGAGCCGGGCTGGCAGCAGATTGCGGACGACGCGGCCGCCTGGCTCGACCGCGTGGTGCCGTGATGCGCCTGGCGCCGATGCTGGCCGCGGCAGCGCTCCTGCTCGCCGGGGCGGCACGGGCCGACGTCGCCCCGCCGCCCTCGACCGACGACCTGCCGCAACCGCCCGACCTGCCGCTCGACATGCCGGGTGAACTGGACGGCAGTTGGCGTGTCGTCAGCGACGACGGCAAAGGAACCCTTCTGGTCACCCTGACGGTCGCGCAGAGTGCGGGCGAGGTTCAGGCCGCCGGCAGTTTCACCGCCTTTTCCGCGCTCTGCCCGCCGCTCGGCGACGGCAAGCCGGCCGCGGACTGCGACCTCGACGGGGTGAGCGGCGAAATCACTGACATCACCGTGACCGACAGCGGGGTGACCATCGACTTCACACCCGGGGCCGATGCCGGCCTCGAACAGGTGCTGCGCCTTTCGGAAACCCCGGACGGCAAGTGGCGCGGCAAGCTCTCGGGCGAGCCGCCGCGCCGCGTCATCATGATCCGCCAGCCCGAATAGCCGGCGCGCCCTCAGAAGGCGCGCAGGTTCTCGCGCAGGGTCTTGCCGGTATATTCGGTGCGCACCAGGCCGCGGCGTTGCAGGGCCGGGACCAAGCCGTCCGTCACCTCGTGGATCAGGCGCCGGTTGACGCCGAGATGCGGCGTGGTGATCAGGAAGCCGTCGCCGCCCACTTCCTCCATCACCTCGCCCATGCGATCGGCCACCGTCTCGGGCGTGCCGATCAGCGGCACCGAGGAGACGAGCCCGCCCGAGGCTTCGGTGACGAGCTGGCGCAGCGTCTTGCCCGAACCCCATTGCTGGAAGCTGTCGAGCGAGCCCTGCTCGCCATTGGTGGTGAGCTTGCCGGGCAGCGGCTTGTCGAGGTCGAACTGCTTGAAGTCGATGTCGGTGATCGACGAGATCAGGCAGAGGTTCATTTCGAGGAAGGTCGGGCTCGACGCCATGCGGTCGTACTTCGCCTGCGCCTCTTCGACCGTCTCGGCCAGGGTGGGGGCGACGAGATAGAGGATCTTCACGTCGTCCGGATTGCGGCCATGGCCCTTGGCGCGGCCGCGGATGTCGTCGCGGAACGCCTTCATCGCCGTGGTGCCCTGATTGACCGCGACCACCGCATCGGCATATTTGGCCGCAAAGTCGCGCCCCTTGGGCGAGGCGCCGGCCTGGATCAGGGACGGTACGCCCTGGGGCGAGCGGACGCAGTTGAGCGGCCCCCGGCTCTTGAAGAAGCGGCCCTGGAAATCGATCGTGTGGACTTTGCGGAAATCGGCATAGGTGCCGCTCTCGCGGTCGCGCACCACCGCGTCCGGCTCCCAGGAGCCGAACAGCTTCAGCACGAGGTCGAGATATTCGTGCGCCATGTCGTAGCGGAGTTCGCGCGGCGGCAGCTCGTCCAGGCCGAAATTCTGCGCCGCGGCATTCTCGGCCGAGGTGACGATGTTCCAACCGAAGCGGCCTTCCGCCAGGCTATCGATCGTCGAGCACAGGCGGGCCAGCAGATAGGGCGGATAGCCGAGCGTCGACAGGGTGGCGACCACGCCGATCTTCGAGGTCGAGCCGGCGATCAGGGCGGCGAGCGGCGCCGGATCACCCTTCGGCACCATGCCCATGGCATGTTTCAGCACGGCTTCCGAAGTCCCGCCATAGATCTCGGAGATCGCCAGCTTGTCTTCGAACATGATGTAGTCGAAACAGGCGCGCTCCAGCGCCTGGGCCATTTCGACGTAGAACTTGCCGTTCCAGGGATCGCCACCATTGGAAAACGGTCCGTTCCATTCGTCGGTCGCGAAATTGGTGAACCAGCCGAGGTGAAATTTCTTGGACGGCATTTGGACCCTCTCGCTAGACGCTATTCACATTCGTTCCAAAGAGAGGCTGGCACCAGCCGGGAAGACCGGCAATGCGGCGCCGCAACAAGTGCGCAAAGACGCAAATCCTGGTGCCGGAATCGACAAACATTCCGGCAGCCGGCATGATCTTGCGGCAGTGCAGCGAGAGGCCGCCATGAACCATGGGTTTTCAGCCCTCGACCGGATCGAGCCCTGGCAGGACGCGGTCAGCGCGGCGCTCTTCGCCGTC
>JAYSCC010000178.1:0-6405 GCA_041915065.1 Zavarzinia sp. | reverse complement strand
TCGTCGCCATCGAGTTCCTCGATGCCGACGTCCTCTTCCTCGTCCTCTTCGGTCTCTTCGTCAGCGACGTCCTCGTCCTCGAGATCGTCGGCCTCCTCACGGTTGACGGCCGAGGTGGCCGCCACCTTGCTCTTGGCCGCCTTGGTGTCGGGGCGCACGCGGCGCACCTTCAGGGCGGCTTCGGGCTCGAACACTGTTTCGCACTTCGGGCACACGATGGGGTCGCGGCCCATGTCGTAAAAGCGCGCGCCGCAGGCGAGGCACTGCCGCTTCACGCCCCATTCGGGTTTGGCCAAGGTCGTTCTCCACGCAAAATCAGGGGGTCGCTTTGCCATGAAGTGCACGGCCTGTCAAAGCAATCGGCGACGTGGTAAGTGCAGCCATCGTCGATTCGGACTTCGAGGCCCCCGCGTGCCAGCCCAGAGCGCAAAGAAAAGCCCCGCCCTCGCCGGCTCCGTCGCCGTGCCGGGCGACAAGTCGATCTCGCACCGCGCCCTGATTCTGGGCGGCCTCGCCGTCGGCCGGACCGAGGTCACTGGCCTCCTCGAAGGCGAGGACGTGCTGCACACCGCCGAATGCATGCGTCGCCTGGGCGCCGGCGTGACCCGTCTCGGCCCCGGCCACTGGCAGGTCGACGGGGTCGGCGTGGGCGGCCTGACCGAGCCCGCCGACGTCCTCGACATGGGCAATTCCGGCACCGGCGCCCGTCTGCTGATGGGTGCCGTGGCCGGCCACCCGATCACCGCGATCTTCACCGGCGACGCCTCGCTGAACCGCCGCCCCATGGCGCGGGTGACCGAGCCCCTGTCGCGGATGGGGGCGAGCTTCGTCGGCCGCGCCGGCAACAAGCTGCCCATGGCCGTGGTCGGTGCCCGCAATCCGACGCCGATCGAATACCGCCTGCCGGTCGCCTCGGCCCAAGTGAAATCGGCGATCCTGCTCGCCGGCCTGTGCGCCCCGGGCGAAACCTCGGTGATCGAGCCCGAACCGACGCGCGACCATTCGGAACGCCTGCTCGGTCATTTCGGCGCCGAGATCCGCATCGTCGACGCCGCCGACGGCAGCCGCAAGGTGACCCTGCGCGGCCAGCCCGAATTGATCGCGGCGCCGGTGATCGTGCCGGGCGACCCCTCCTCTGCCGCCTTCCCGCTGGTTGCCGCCCTGATCGTGCCGGGGTCGGACGTGGTGATCGAGAACGTCGGCCTCAATCCGCTGCGTACGGGCCTGTTCGACACGCTGATCGAGATGGGCGCCGACATCACCTATCTGAACCAGCGGGTGGCCGGGGGCGAGCCGGTCGCGGACCTGCGCGTCCGCCATTCCGCCCTGAAGGGTGTCGAGGTGCCGGCCGGCCGGGCGCCGTCGATGATCGACGAATATCCCGTGCTGGCAGTCGCCGCCGCCTTCGCCGAGGGCAAGACGCGGATGAACAGCCTCGCCGAACTCCGGGTCAAGGAGAGCGACCGCCTCGCCGCGGTCGCCGCCGGCCTCGCCGCCAATGGTGTCGTCCATGAAGCCGGACCGGATTTCCTGGTCGTTTCCGGGCGTGGCAAGGTCGCGGGCGGCGGCACCGTGGCGACCCATATGGACCATCGCATCGCCATGTCCTTCCTGGTCATGGGCCTTGCGTCGGAAAACCCGGTGACGGTCGACGACACCGCCATGATCGAAACCTCCTTCCCGGAATTCGGCCGGCTGATGGCGTCTCTCGGCGCGATCCTCGAATGAACAAGCCCTTCGTCGTTGCGATCGACGGGCCGGCTGCCGCGGGCAAGGGCACGCTGGCCCGCCTGATCGCCGACTATTTCGGCCTCGCCTATCTCGACACCGGCGCGCTCTACCGCGGCGTCGCCCTCAGCCTGATCGAGGCGGGCCTGACCGCACCGACCGAAGCGGAGGCGGCCACCGCCGCCCTGGACCTCGACCCCGGGATCCTGCAGGCGCCCGATCTCCGGCGCGAGGAAGTCGGCAATCTGGCCAGCGTGGTCGCCGCCATGCCGGCGGTGCGCGCGGCATTGGACAGTTTCCAGCGCAATTTCGCCGACCGCCCGCCGGGCGGTGCGCCCGGCGCCGTGGTCGACGGGCGCGACATCGGCACGGTGATCTGCCCAGGCGCCCCGGTGAAATTGTTCCTCACCGCCAGCGTCGCCGCCCGGGCGGCACGCCGCTTCCTGGAACTCCAGGCCAAGGCCAAGCCCGCCGACCTCGCCCAGATCACCGCCGAAATCGAGGCCCGCGACGCCCGTGACGCCAGCCGCGCCACGGCGCCCCTCAAGGCCGCCGAGGACGCCCACTTGATGGACACCTCGAATTTGTCTATAGACGAGGTCTTCGCGCGAGCGAAGGCCATCATCGAGAAGGCACGGCAGACGCGGACCTGAGAGGTCCGCTGTTTTCCGTGCTCTTTGTCGTTCCTGCCCCCGCCTGGGAGACGGGGGAAGACCGCCGGAGACAACCGGCCGGCCCGTAAGAGAGATTTAGGAGACTACTGACTATGACTGAGAAAGAGAATTTCGCCGAACTGCTGGACGAAGTGTTCGGCTCCGCCAATTCCCTCGAAGGCAGCGTGATCGAAGGCCGCGTGGTCGCGATCGAGAACGACTTCGCGGTGATCGACGTCGGCCTGAAGGCCGAGGGCCGCGTGGCCCTGAAAGAATTCGCCCCGCCCGGCCAGAAGTCCGAGCTGAAGCCCGGCGACATCGTCGAGGTCTACCTCGAGCGCATGGAAAACGCGATGGGCGAAGCGGTGATCAGCCGCGAGAAGGCCCGCCGCGAGGAAGCCTGGACCATCCTCGAGCGTGCGTTCGAGAAGGGCCAGCGCGTCGAAGGCGTGATCTTCGGCCGCGTCAAGGGTGGCTTCACGGTCGACCTTTCGGGCGCCGTCGCCTTCCTGCCCGGTAGCCAGGTCGATGTCCGCCCGGTGCGCGACATCACCCCGCTGATGGGCGTGCCGCAGCCGTTCCAGATCCTCAAGATGGACCGCCGCCGCGGTAACATCGTCGTGTCGCGCCGCGCCGTCCTCGAAGAGACCCGCGCCGAGGCCCGTTCGGAACTGGTCGCCAACCTCAAGGAAGGCCAGATCCTCGAAGGCGTGGTCAAGAACATCACCGATTACGGTGCGTTCGTCGACCTCGGTGGCGTCGACGGTCTCCTGCATGTGACCGACATCGCCTGGCGCCGTGTCAACCACCCGTCGGAAGCGCTGACCATCGGCCAGACCGTGAAGGTGCAGGTCATCCGGGTGAACCCCGAGACCCAGCGCATCTCGCTCGGCATGAAGCAGCTGCTCGCCGATCCGTGGGACGGTGTCGCCGCCAAGTATCCGGTGGGCGTGAAGTTCCTCGGCCGCGTGACCAACATCACCGACTACGGCGCCTTCGTGGAGCTGGAGCCGGGTGTGGAAGGTCTGGTCCACGTCTCCGAAATGAGCTGGACCAAGAAGAACGTCCATCCGGGCAAGATCGTCTCCACCTCGCAGGAAGTGGAAGTCATGGTCCTCGAGGTCGACGCCAACAAGCGCCGCATCTCGCTCGGTCTCAAGCAGTGCCTCGAGAATCCGTGGTCGGCCTTCGCCGCCCAGCACCCGCAGGGCACGGAGATCGAGGGCGAGGTCAAGAACATCACCGAATTCGGTCTGTTCATCGGTCTCGACGGCGGCGTGGACGGCATGGTCCACCTCTCCGACCTCGACTGGAACCGTCCTGGCGAACAGGCGATCCAGGACTTCAAGAAGGGCGACATCGTGCGCGCCCAGGTGCTCGACGTCGACGTGGAGAAGGAACGCATCTCCCTCGGCATCAAGCAGCTCGGCCGTGATCCGCTGGCCAACAACAACGAAGTCCGCAAGGGCTCCGTGGTGACCGGCACCGTGGTCGAAGTGAACGACGGCGGCATCGAAGTCGAAGTCGGCGACGAGGGCCTGCGTGGCTTCATCCGCCGCGCCGACCTCGCCCGCGACCGCCAGGACCAGCGCCCTGAGCGCTTCTCCGTGGGCGACAAGGTCGACGCCAAGATCACCAACGTCGATCGCGCCACCCGCAAGCTCTCGCTGTCGATCAAGGCGCGCGAGATCGAGGAAGAGAAGGAAGCCGTGGCTCAGTACGGCTCGTCCGACTCGGGCGCTTCGCTCGGCGACATCCTGGGTGCGGCCATGTCCCGCGCCCGCGCCAAGGCGGAGGCGGAGGAGGAGTAATCCCCCTCCCCTTCGGGCAAAGACGGGGCGCGCCGGCAACGGCGCGCCCCGTTTCGCTTTCGGAGTCTGGGCGCGCCAGCAACGGCGCGCCCCACTCTTTTGAACCGCCCCGCCCGAGCCGTGACCGGCGTCACTTGCCCAGACGAACGCGCCGGCACACCATGCCCCTGCGGCAATCGGCGGGGAGTGGGGCGATGATCGGGTTCAAGCTGACCGCGCACGGCAGCGGCAATTTCAAGCAGACGCGGGAAGCCTGGACAGAAGGCAGCCTGATGCTGCTGACCGCGGTTTCCCAGGCCGACAAGATCCTGGCGGCGATCGAACTGCGTGCAGCGGTGAAGGCCGGCATCGACACCGCCCAGCGTGTGGCCGGCGTGGTCGCGGATCAGGTCGCCTCGCCGCCGTCGACGGGCGACATCGATGCGGTCGAGCTGGCCTTCGCCAAGCTGGCGCGCCAGCGCTTCAAATCGATCTGTAGCCAGGGCCTGGATTTCACCCTGCGCCTGACCGGCGACATCAAGCTTCGCTACACCTTCGATTCCAGCAAGGACTCGTCGGACACCGAACGCGAATTGCTGGCGCTGATCGGCCAGAAGGCCGGTGGCAAGGTCGGCGATCAGGTGATGATCTACATGTGCGCCATCATCAACGACTTCGTGCTGATGAATTTCGACAATACCGACGACGACCTCAATCTAACGATCGACGTCGATCTCTGATCAGGCGTAGGCGTGGCGCTCGCGCTCGCGGCTCAGGATGGCGTCGGCGTCGAGGCCGCTGATCGGCTGGGCCGGGTCGGCCGGGACGTCGCCGCGCGACAGGAGGTCGAGATAGCGGGCGCAGCAGACGCGCAGGAACGAGGTGAAATTGGCCAAGTCGTGGCCCGCCTCTGCCGCCTCGTTGTGCAGGCGGGCGATGAGCTGGCTGACCGAAAGCGCGTCCCGCGCCGCGATTTCGCCGAGCACGCGCCAGAAATAATCCTCCAGGCGCACGCTGGTCACCATGCCATCGATGCGGAGCGACTTGGCGCGCGCTTCCCACAGCTGCGGTTCGGCACCGATAAACAACTTGCACATGACTTTGTCCTTGCGCCGTGTCCTTGCCGTCCGGGCGGAGTTTACGCGCATGTGCGGGCGAGGGCCATCCCGAAGCGCGGAATGGCCCAAGCGCTGCCTATTCCGCCGCCTGGCGCGCCTCGGCCTTGCCGAGCACGGCCATGAACTGCGCGAGCCAAGCCGGATGGGCTGGCCAGGCCGGCGCCGTCACCAGGTTGCCGTCGGTCACGGCGCCGTCGACCGGAATATCGGCGAAGGCGCCGCCGGCCAGCTTCACCTCCGGCGCGCAGGCCGGATAGGCAGAGACTTTACGGCCCGAGATCACACCCGCGGCGGCCAGGATCTGCGGACCATGGCAGATCGCAGCGACCGGTTTGCCCGCCTCGAAGAAGTGGCGGACCATGGCGATCACCGCCGGATTGAGGCGCAGATATTCGGGCGCCCGCCCGCCGGGGATCACCAGGGCGTCGTAATCAGACGCCTCGGTCTCGGCGAAAGTGGCGTTCAGCGCGAAATTATGGCCGCGTTTTTCCGAATAGGTCTGCTGGCCCTCGAAATCATGGATCGAGGTCGCCACCGTATCGCCCGCCTTCTTGTCCGGGCAGACGGCATGGACCGTGTGCCCGCAAGCCATGAGCGCCTGGAAAGGCACCATGGTCTCGTAATCCTCGGTGAAATCGCCGGTGATCATCAGGATCTTCTTGCCCGACATTTTTTCCTCCCGTCCTTGGCGTGGACGGGAAAATGCTAACGCCCGCAGCCGGACGACGGGTATCAGGGGCTTACTACGCCCTCAATTCATGAGGTTGCGCCAGGCCGCCCAGCCCAGCAGCAGGACAGCCACGGTGACGACATAGCCCGGCCCCGAATCGATGAAGCCCGTGACGTCGTGAAGGGTGGAGGTCAGGGAAAGGCTCGACAGGTCGCTGAACAGGCTCACGGCGGTCTCCTCGGTTCCGTGCGCAACGGCGGAAAATTCATTTCGGGCGCAATATAACCCAAACTGACATCATTGTGCAGAGCAGCACCCTGCTGCATGGGAGAAATTTCCCCCACGTCTGTCGGCCATGGGGGAATTTCCGGGCCTGCGCGCCGGCGGCTTGCTACCCTGCCGCCGAAACCGGGAGGGACGGATGAACGGGACGGATGATGTGCTGA
>JAYSCC010000177.1:0-6411 GCA_041915065.1 Zavarzinia sp. | reverse complement strand
GTCGGGACGGGTGCCGCTGGAACTGGTGGTGGCACCGGTGGTGGTACGGCTGGCGCTGGTGTTGGCGGCGGTGCTGCGGCGGGCGCGGGGGCGGCCGGTACTGCGGCAGCTGGCGGCATCACGGCCGGTGCCCTCGCTATCGGTGTTGCAGCCGCCGCGGCGATCGGTGTCGCGGTCGCGGTCGCAACCAACGACAACAACAACAACACGCCGGGGACCAGCGGGACCAGCGGCACCCACTGAGATCGTCAGGCCACGGCTTAATCGCCGGGATCAGGAATGCGAAGGGCCCCGTTTGGGGCCCTCCTTGCTTTCCGGCGGTCGTCACTGGAGTGGCGCATGGGTGGGGTGGCGTATTTGGCGGAGCGTCCTTCCCCCGGCCAGCCGGCGCGGTGAATCGGGCCGCCCGGCCCATAGCTATCAGCCGCCATAGCGTTTCAATACGGTGATCTCGACGGCAGCCCCGATCGGCGAATAGTGCTGAACGCTGCGCCACACGAACCCGCTGTCATCGCGCCAATAGGTATTCTCGAAACTCCAGTTCACGACCGGCGACGAACAGCGCTCGACACTGCGGCGCAGCGTCATGGGGAGGCCGATGAGATCGACCGCTTCCTGCCCCGCATCGGACCAGTCGCAGATGATCGGGATGCTGTAGAGGTCGCGATAGGCGAGATCGACCAAGCGGCGTGAGCGCTTCCCGTCGAGCGGGCCCGGATCGGCCAGGGGATCGCCATCGACCAGTTCCGTGCGCAAGAGGTCCTGGTCTCCCGCGAGGCCCGCAATCTGAGTGAGGCGGCCGGCACGGGTCACCAAAGCGGCATTGTCGGCCGAGCTCCACACGAGGCTGTCGCCCTGGACCGTGGCCAGGATGACCAAGGCCGGGGCCAGGTTCGGGAAGCTGACATCGAGCGAGGCATAGGGCAGCTCGCGCGCCTTCACCGGATCATAGGCCCGCTCCGACGACCCGCCAGCCGCCAACTGGTAGAAAGACTTGGCGGCGTCGAGCGAAACGTCGCTGCAGGCGCCTAAAAGGAGGGTCGATCCAAGCGCCATCAGACGGCGGCGGGTTACTGTCAACATTTCTTCCAAGGCGACGGGTCGTGCATCGCGTTCAGGATGGCATGGTTGCCACGGCACGCCAATCGTTTCAGCCGAATACTCCGCCCCGGTACCAGCAGCGCTTGGAGCCCCGTCGATGCCTCCTTGCCATCCCGAAACGGGCTGAGAGCGGGCCAGCCCCACGTCCCCTCACAAAGGCCAGTCTATCGTCGAGCGGGAACTTACCTCGGCAGAAATGGTCATCGCAAAGTCCGGCTCGCCCGCGGCCCAAATCAGGCGCGATGGTGGTGGAGAAGCCGGGTGACATTGTCTCTACCACAGCAGTGAAGAGACCCGACACTTTCCAGAAGTAGCCATCGACTTGCCTGCGGAGCTGGACCAGAGCCAGCAGTCACATTGTTGGCGAAGCCGGCAGATCGTGTCTCTGGGCATGGCGTAGATGACGGAGGTTGACCGCCGATCACCGGCAGGGCCCGGATGTGCCAAGTTGCCACGGCGGGCACGCTGGACCGCCCTCTCATCGTCCTGCTCGGGCAGCATGGCGCCGACCAGTAGGGTAATCGCCGCCTCGTTGGGAAAGATCCCGACCACCTCGGTGCGACGTTTGATCTCGCTGTTCAGGCGCTCCAGCGAATTGGTGCCGTGAAGCTTGGTCCGGTACGAACAGCTGGGCCGGGAAGCTCATATAGGCCAGGACATCAGGCTCGGTCGCGTCCATCTGGGCCGCCAGCTGGGCACTTTGGGCCGGAGCTGGCCGGATACCCGTTGCCGTTGCCGCTGCCAGGCCGCCTCGGCGTCGTCCTGGGCGAGGGCGGGCAATGAAGGCCGAGACCACACATCGCCCGCCGCGGCCGGCATAGGAGGCCAGGGCACTGCGCATGACGTGCACCTAGCAGCGCTGCCAGGTGGCGGTGAGGATCTTCGAGACCGCAGCCTTCCCTCGTGCGCGCCGGAGACCACCAGCTCGACACCGCGCCGGAAAGCGGCCCAGAAAGTCTCCGCCTCAGAGAGGCCAACATCGAGCCCCAGGATTTCGCGCAGGCCACCGGTGTTGACGCCCACCGCGACCGAGACGATGCGGCCGTTCTGGCGAACCTTCACGTAGGTTGCGTCGATCCACAGATAGAGCCTGTTGCCCTCGATCGGCCGTTCCAAGAAGACAGTCCCAGCTTGTCAGTCTCCTCGTAGAGCCGTGATTCCTGGCCCTTGGAGATCCCGCTCATGCCCTGTGCTTTGAGCAGGTCGTCGACCGACCGGGTTGATATGCCCTCGATGTAGGCCCCTCGATGACAGCCGTCAGGGATCGAGGAAGCCAGAGAAGTAACCACCCTTGCGCAGCTTCAAAATGCGGAGTTCGCGGTCCCGGCTCAAGTCTCCCAGGCCTGATAGCGGTCGCGGCGGCCGTTTCGCTAGGCCAGCCGCGCTGTGCTCTTCTCGCCGACGCCCGCTCCGGTCGGCCCGCCGGCATCTATCTCCATTAGGCGCTCGGTGGCTAAGTCGATCATCTCGCGCAAGAATTCCGCTTTGCCGCTCTTCTCCGACAGCCCGCGCAGGTTCATCATCTAATCGGTCATCGGTGGCGTCCTCTCAGGTTCGTCTTCGCCGCCAAGCCCTACCGGGAAATCGCCGGTGGCCCCCTCAGCCATACCCTCGTGAGGAAAAGCAGGGCACCTGCACCGCGCCCAGGGACACGATCCGGCCGAGCATCGCAATATCCCCCGCGGACTTGTCCGTCAACAATGTCGGGATCTACTGGCGCAACGACTGGCATCCGCCGACGCCCCGCGCCGTAACTTTCCGACGATGCGAACGAACCTTCGGACGCGGCCTTCGATGGCCGCCCCTTCACGGAGATCCGTCATGACCACCAACTGTCCGATTCCCCTGGGCCGCGGGCTGAAGCCGGCGGAGTTTCCCGATCCCGCGCTCGATATCGCGGCGGGGGCGGCAGAGGTGCAGGAGGCGGTGTTGGCGGGGGGCTGTTTCTGGTGCACAGAGGCGGTCTACCGGGCGGTCGACGGCGTGCTCGACGTCGCCCCGGGCTATGCCGGCGGCACGGCGGAGACCGCCGACTATCGCACCGTCTGCACCGGCGCGACCGATCATGCCGAAGTGATACGGGTTCGTTTCGACCCGCGGCGGACATCCTATGGCCGGCTGCTGAAGCTGTTCTTCTCGGTCGCGCACGACCCGACGCAGCTCGATCGCCAGGGCAACGATGTCGGCCGTCAGTATCGCTCAGCCGTCTTCTATGCCGACGAGGCGCAGCGCCGGGCCGCAGCCGCCTATATCGAGCAGCTGACCCGGGCCGGCGCCTTCACGGCGCCCATCGTCACCACGCTGGAGCCGCTGAACGGCTTCTTCGAGGCCGAGGCCTATCACCACGATTATGCGGCGCGGAACCCCTATCAGCCCTATATCGCCCATGTGGCGCTGCCCAAGGTCGAAAAGCTCCGCGCTTACTTCCCTGGGCAGCTCAAGCAGGACTGAAGCTTACTGAACACCGGCGGCCGCCTGGCCGCCAGCCCCCACCGAAACCGGCGGCAACACACCCGGTGCGGCCTTGACGGCGGCACCGGCACCCGCCGTGGCGGCGGTGCCGGCGGCGGCCTTCGCTGCGCCGACCCCGGCCCGGGCGGCATCCGTGGCGGCGCTGGCGGTGCGATCGACCGCGGCACCGGCTGCTCCGGTCACGGCCGTGGGATCCACCAGGACGTCGGCACCGGCACGACCGCTGCTGCCGGCAGCACCACCAGTGGCGCCCAGGGCGGCAGCGCCGCCGCTGGTCGAAGCACCGGCGCCGACCTGGGCCGAGGTCCCCGCGGGACCCTGGAGCTTGGCCTTGGCATCGAGTTCCTGTTGGCGACGCAGGGCTTCGGCGGGATCGACCGAAAGGTCACTGCCGAGACCGGCGCCGACGCCGAGCGGTCCGCCGGCCTGGGCGCCGCCCGAAAGGCCGAGCGGCCCGGCTTGGGCGACGCCCGCCAGGACCAGAGCCGATACGCTGGCACAGAAAAGACCGGTGAGGCTGTAGCGCAAGATGCACTCCCTGTGAAACAGAGACCATAGGGGTCTCGATCATGAAATGCGTCAGAGATGCTCGATGTTCCCTGACGACCGCGCCCCCGGCCCCACCAACGGCGACAGTCGATCGCACAGACGATTTCCGGCCGTGGGCGGAAGGATTTCCCTGCCCCCCTGATTCGAGCGCGCCACGCGGACCGGCTCAGGAACCGCCGAGGGCCGCCAGATCACCGATCGGGGCCGGCGCGGCCGGCAGCGAATCGGTCGGGCCGGTCGGATCGGCGAGCGCGGTCAGCCCGTCGAGCGGCGAGGCCCCGGCAGCGCCGGTGATCTGACCGACCACATCCTGGACCGCGCTGGCCGGATCGCCGGCAGGCAGGCCGGGCAGCGACGGCAGACCACCGATTGGCAGGCCACCCACCGGCAGGCCACCCCCCGCCGAACCCGCCCCGAGCAACGTCTGCTCGAGCAGGGCGACGACGCGCGTAACCGTCTCCAGCGTGGCACCCGGCAGTATCAGGACGCCGGCCAGCACGGCCGAAAGACCGCCCGGCAGCGGCGGTGCGCCGGGCAGTGCGCCGGCCCCCGGCAGAGCCGAGGTGAGATCGGTCAAGGCCGAAGCATCGGGCAGCGCCCCGCCACCCGGCAGCGCCGAGGCCAGATCGGTCAGCGCCGAAGCATCCGGCAAACTATCCGCACCCGGCAGAGCCGAAGCGAGATCGGTCAAGGCCGAAGCGTCGGGCAGAGCGCCGGCACCCGGCAGGGACGGCAGCCCGCTCGAGGGCGACGGCAGGGCCGAGGTCAGGGTGTCCAGGCCGGGCAGGCCGCCTGCCCCCGGCAGCGAGAGCGAGCCGGTGACCGGCACCGGCAGGCTGCCCGTCCCCGGCAGCGACGGCATCCCGCCTCCGGCCGAAGGGAGGCTCGATGCCAGCGAGCCGAAGTCCGGCAGGCTGCTGCTGCCCGGCAGCGAAGGCGCGCCACTGCGGGCGCTGCTGATCGCGTCGCCGATCGCCTGGGCCGTGGCCCCCGCCTGGTCGGCGCCGAAACCGCCGGAGCCGAGACCGGGCAATTCATTGGCGAAGCTGCGGAACGGCAGCTCGATGCCACCGCCGTTGGCCGGGCCGCCGATGTCGAGGCTGAAGGAGGCATCGCCGCTGGCCGAGGCACCGCCGCCCGCCGGGCCACTGGCCGAGCCGCTGACCGAACCCTGGCCCGTGAGCGTGCCGAGCGTCTGGGGCAGCCCCATGATATCGCCGCCGAGATGGGCACCGGCCCCGCCGCTGCCGCCGCCGGCCGAGCCGGCACTGCCGGAACCGCTACCGTTGCCGCCGAGCGAGAGGCCGAGCGGCCCCGCCTGGGCGACTCCGGCCAGCGCGAGCAACGACGCGCCCGCCAGGAGAAGTCGAGCCGACTTCTTATAGATCTTGTTGTTCATCGAAGGCTCCCGATCGATAAGTGCCCTCCCCGGCACTTATCGATCAGAAAAGCCCGTCCTAGCTGACCAAAGGCTGACGGCCGGGCGGCCCGGCCCGGCCATTTGCCCCGAATCCCGGCCTACGTGTCAGCCTGCGCCCCGAATGGCGGGATTTCGCCCTATTGCGCCCCCGCAGAAGCCCCGGGACGGAGGAATTCTTCCGCCGCGATGGCAAAATTCAGGTTCTGCGTGTCGCGCAGCATGAAAGTGGTGATGCCGATCAGATTGCCGCGGGCATCGAACAGCCCGCCGCCGGACGAGCCGGGCGAGATCGGTGCGCTGGTCTGGACATATTGCTGGCCCTCGTGCCGGCGCTTGCCCGAGACCAGGCCCTCGCCCAGCGTCAGGTCGAGGCCGGAGGGGGCGCCGACCGTATAGGCGCGCTCGCCCACGGCGACGTCCGAATGGCTGCGGATCGCGACGAAGGTCGGCAGGTCCGGCTTGTCGACCCGGAGAATGCAGCGGTCGCCGTCGACGTCGCGGAGCTTCACCGTGACCGGACGCAGGTCCGACATGTCGTCGCTGCGGAAGATGCCGAAGAATTCCTGGCCTTCCAACACGTGGCAATTGGTGAACAGGTGCTGGGCCGTGACCGCGACCGCCGAACCCTGGCTATAGCCGTCTTCGAGATAGGGCTGGCCGTTCCGCATCGGGGCCGCGACCACCACCCAGACCGCGTCCTTCACCTTCTGGAAGACGCCGGCGGGATCGAGGGTCTGGGTCGCCACCGGCATGGGCAGGGTCGGCAGCGCCACCTGGTCGACGCCGCCGTCGCCCTGGGGCGGGCGCTGCGGCTGTTGCGGGCCGGGGCGGCCGGGGCGCGACGGCGGCGCCTGCGGTTCGTCCGGCGT
>JAYSCC010000176.1:0-6445 GCA_041915065.1 Zavarzinia sp. | reverse complement strand
CCAGGAAGCGTGCCGTGGTCGCCGAGTCGTATTGCGGCACCAGGGCCGTGGTATTGGGCTGGTCGCCGCCGTCGTTGCCGGTCGAGAAGACGACGATGGTGCCGAGGTCGGTGGCATGGCGGACCGCCGTCACCAAGGCGCCCGGCATGGACGCCGTGGGCGACGAGCCCCAGCTGTTGTTCACGATATCGGCGCCGTGATCGGCAGCATAAGAGATGGCGCTATAGGGCGCGTTGCCATAGCCCGTGTTGGCCGAGCCGTCGGTGGTGAAGCTGACCAGCGGCATCAGGGTGGCGGACCAGGCGACCCCTTCCATGCCCGTGCCGTCATGGTCGGCGGCGACGATGCCGGCGATATGGGTGGCGTGGGTGCTGATCGTCGAGTCGCCGGTCCAGTTGTAGCTGGTGCCGGAGATGCGGCCCGAGAGTTCCGAAATGCTGGTGTCGATGACGCCGTCGTTGATGGCGACCACGACCCCCTGGCCGGAAGCGCCGGTGGCCCAGGCCGTGGCCGCGTTGATCATAGCGAGGCCGGCCTGGCGCTTGTATTCGGTGGTCAGGAAGCTCGACACCGGGGCGGTGACCAGGGTCACCAGCGAGGTGGCCGGGCTCGTCGTCGTGGCTGCGGCGGTGGGGCTGGTGGTGGTCGCCGAGGTCGAGGTGTCGGCCCCGCCGCCGCAACCGGCGAGCAGGGCAGCCGCGGAGATGGAGACGCCGAGCAGCAACCAACGGGCGACGGGTTTCCTGATCCTCTGGGACATCGCAGCAGCCCCCCCTAAGTCGGCTGTGGAATTTGTCCCCGGATTGGAGCATTTACCCCCTTAACAAACCCATAATGGTTGCATTTGCTCTCGGGCCTGGAGTTTCACCAGGACCGGCACATGGTCCGACGGCTTTTCCCAACCCCGCGCATCGCGCAGCGTGGTGGTGGAGATCAGCCCGTCCTTCAGGTCCGGCGTGACCCAGATGTGGTCGAGCCGCCGCCCCTTGTCGGCCGCATTCCAGTCCGCCGCGCGGTAGGACCACCAGGAATAGAGCTTCTGGTCCGCCGGCACGAAGTGGCGCACGGCATCGACCCAATCATGCGCCGCCTGGACTTCGGCCAGGAGGGCGGTCTCGACCGGCGTGTGGCTGACCACATCGAGCAGTTTCTTGTGGCTCCAGACGTCGTGTTCGAGCGGCGCCACGTTGAAATCGCCGACCACGATGGCGCGCTTTTCCTTGGCCCGGCGCTTGTCGCCCCAGGCCACCATTTCGCGCAGGAACCGGAGCTTGTGGTCGAACTTGGGGTTGATCGCCGGGTCCGGCTCGTCGCCGCCCGCGGGGATGTAGAAATTGTCGAGCAGCAACCCGTCTTCGAAGGTGACGCGCAAATGGCGAGCGTCGCCCATCGCGCACCAATCGTCCCGCTCGACCTTGGCGAAGGGCAGTTTCGAGGCGATGGCGACGCCGTGGTAGCCCTTCTGTCCGGCGACCGCGAGGTGGGGATAGCCGGCCGCGACCAGGGCGGCGCGGGGGAAGGAATCGTCGACCGTCTTGATTTCCTGCAGGCACAGGATGTCGGGCGATGCCTCGGCCAGGAAGTGCTCGACCAGAGGCAGGCGCAGGCGGACGGAATTGATGTTCCAGGTGGCGATGGTGATCTCGGGCATGATCTTTCCGGTCAGCGCGCTTCGGCGTCGCAGGTGACGATTTCGCAGTCGGTCTGGGGCAGGGCACGGCAGGCCAGGATCAGGCCCGATTCCCGCTCGGCCGGGGTCAGGGCGAAGCCGGCATAGGCCTTCAGTTCGACCTCGCCCGAGACCAGGCGCGATTTGCAGGTGCCGCAAGTGCCGCCCCGGCAGAAGAAGGGATAGTCCAGCCCCTCGTCCAGCGCGGCATCCAGCACGGTCCGCCCGCGCGGCACCTCGATGTCGACGCCGAATTCCGGCAGCTTCACGGTGAAACTCATGTCCGTTCTCCTGGCTCGCCCCGGACCCTATGGGGGCTGGCCGGCCGCGTCAAACGGCCCCTGCACGGAACGCAGGCCGGTCATGAGTGGATATTGATTGCCGAACTAATAATTAGAAGGCTAACTATTAGCATGAAACAGGAAACCTCGACGCCACACGCCGACACTTTCGGCTTTCAGCTCATCCTGACCATGCGCGCCTGGCGCCGCATGTTGGACGAAGCCTTCGCCGACCACGGTCTGAGCGAGGCGACCTGGCGCCCGCTGATCCACATCTACACCTTGGGCGAGGGCCTGCATCAGAACCGCCTGGCGGCCAGCCTGGGAATCGAGGGGCCCTCCCTGGTCCGCCTGCTCGACAATCTGGAAACCGCCGGCCTGATCGAGCGCCGCGCCGATGTCGCCGACCGGCGGGCCAAGACCCTGCATCTGACCCCGGCCGGGCGGGAACTGGCCGAACTGATCAAGGACGAAGCCTATGGCCTGCACCGGCGCCTGCTCGCCGGGGTCAGCGCCGACGAGATCGAGCATTGCCTGCGCGTCTTCGCCAAGGTGCAGGACAATGTCGCCGCCGCCCTGCCCAAACGCGGAAGGCGCCGTACCGCCAGCGGGATGGGGGCTGCACCATGAACGCCTTGCCCACCGGCCGCCAGTGGCTCTTTTCGGTCAAGACTTTCGCGGCCGGGATGCTGGCGGTCTATATCGCCTTCCGGCTCGACCTGACCCAGCCGACCTGGGCCTTGCTCACCACCTATATCGTCTCGCAGCCGCTGGCGGGTGCCGTCATCGCCAAGTCGGCGGCGCGCGTCGCCGGCACGCTGATCGGCGCCACCATGGCGGTGACGCTGGTCTCCGCCTTCGCCGAGGCGCGGGAATTCTTCGTCGCCGCCCTCGCCCTCTGGGTCGCCACCTGTCTCTATGTCTCGATCCTGCTGCGCGAGGCACCGGCGTCTTACGGCGCCATGCTGGCAGGCTATAGTGCGGCGATCGTCGGCTATCCCGCCGTGCTCGCCCCGCTCGCCGCCTTCGACATCGCGGTCGCCCGCTGTACCGAGATCAGCCTGGGCATCCTCTGCGCGACCGCGGTGAGCCGCCTGGTGTTCCCCCAGGCGAGCGGCGGCTTGCTGCGCCGGACCCTGCGCGACAGCCTGGCCGCCGCCGGGGCCTGGGCCGGCGACGTGCTGCGCGGCAAGGCGGACGACGCCCACGCCCTGCCCGACCGGCGCCGCCTATTGAACGACCTGATGACCATCGATCAGCTCCGCCTGCATGCGGTCCTCGACACGCCTGAGGTGCGCGCCGCCGACGGCACCCTGCGCCATCTCCAGGCCCGGCTGTTCACCCTGGTCTCCATGCTGGTTTCGATCCACGACCGCCTGCGCCTGCTCCGCCGCGAGGCGCCGGCCCGGGCCGAAGCGCTGGCCCCCACCATGACCGAACTCGCCGAAGCGATCGAGGCGGGGCGCGGCGACCGCGCCCTCGAAGCCCGGCTCGATGCCGCCCTGCCCGGGCTCGACGCCATGCGACGCGATCCGGCCCGCCGGCTCGAACACATCCTGGTCGCCCGCCTGGGCGACGTCACCCGCCTGGAAGGCGAACTGCGTGCGCTCGCCGGTGCCTTCTTCCGCGGCGCGCCCAGCCGCGACCATGGCGCCGCCCCCCATCTGTCGCGCTACCGCGACCATACCCAGGCGCTGGTCGGCGGCCTGGTCGCCGGTCTCTCCCTGGTCGTCACCGCCACCTTCTGGATCGCCACCGGCTGGAGCCATGGCGCCACAGCCGCCTTCCTGGTCGCCGTGCTGTGCTCCATGCTGGCGACGCTGGACGATCCTTCGGCCGCCGGCAAAGTCTTCCTGATCGATTCCGTGATCTCGGTCGTCGTCTGTGCCGTCTACAATTACGTGATCTTTCCCTCGATCGACGGCTTCGCGATGATGGCGGCGAGCATGGCGCTGTTCCTCGTCCCCATCGGCTGCTTCATCGCCGACCGGCGCTTCGCCCCCCTGGTCATGCCGCTGATCCTGAACACGATCGCCATCTCCAACCTGCAGAATGTCCAGGGTGTCGATTTCGCCGAATTCCTGAACGGTGCCGTCTCGCTCATGGTCGGGGTCGGAGTGGCGGTCGTGATGCTGCGCGTGCTCCGCCCAATCGGCGTCGACTGGACCGTGCAGCGCCAGGTACGCGCGATCCGCCGCGATCTCGCACGTCTCGCCGGGGAGCGCGCGGCGGAGGAACGAACGGCCTTCGAGAGCCGCATGTTCGACCGCATCAACGCCCTGATCGCCCGCCTGGGCGCGGAGGACGTCGAACATCGCACCATCCTGCTGGGCAGCCTGGCGGCGCTTCGCATCGGCCTCAACATCCTGGCGCTCCGGCGCGAAAGGGCGCGTCTGTCGCCGCCGCTCGCCGCCGCGATCGGCGGCGTGCTGACCGCCCTGGCGCGCCATCTCGACGATGCCGCCGGCGCCGGCCCGGTGCTCGACGCCCTCGACCGGGCCACTGCCGTGGTGCTGGCGGCCGAGGCGGAAGACCCGCGCGACCTCGAAACCCTGCTCGTCGCCCTGACCGGGATTCGCACCAGCCTGACCGAACACGGCGACTTCTTCCGCCTGGAGGACGCCCCGCCGGCGCCCTTAGTGACCGAGGCAAGCCCATGCTGACGCTCGTCGAAACCGACCTGTTCGGGGTCTTCCTGGCCCCCATGATGCTCTATGCGGTGATCGCAGGCGGGCTCTGGCTCGTGCTGCGCCGGCTGCTCGATGCGCTCGGCGCCTATCGCTTCGTGTGGCATCCGCCGCTGGTCAATACCGCCCTCTATCTGATCCTGCTGGCCGGCGTCGTCGCCGTCGCCTTCCGCTGAAAGGCCCGCCCATGCGCTTCGCCTCGAAACTGCTCCGCCCCGCCGTCACCCTCGTGGTGGTCGCCGTCGCCGTCGTCGCCGGCCTCCGGCTGTGGAACCTCTATATGGACAGCCCGTGGACGCGCGACGGCCGCGTGCGCGCCGATATCGTCCAGGTCGCGCCCGATGTCGCCGGCATGGTGATCGAGCTTCACGTGAAGGACAACCAGCCGGTCCATCAGGGCGACCTCCTCTTCGTCGTCGACAAGGCGCGCTATCAACTCGCCGTCGACCGGGCGGAAGCGACGGTGGCCGCACTCCGGGAACAGAGCCGCCAGCGCGAGCGCGAGGCGGCCCGGCGTAATGCCCTCGGTTCCAGCGCGATCACCGCCGAATCGCGCGAGCAGGCGACCAGCGCCGCGGCCCAGGCCGCCGCCCAGCTCCGCCAGGCCGAAGCCGATCTGGAGACTGCGAAGCTGAACCTGGCCCGGACCGAGGTGCGCGCCCCGGTGAACGGCTATGTCACCAACCTGCACCTGAACGCGGGCGATTACGTCACCGCCGGCAAAGCCGCCTTCGCCCTGGTCGACAGCGATTCCTATTACGTCGTCGGCTATTTCGAAGAGACCAAGATCGCCCGCATTCACGCCGGCGACAGCGTCTCGATCCGCCTGATGGGCTTCGAGCAGGCGGTCCAGGGCAAGGTCGGCAGCATCGCCCGCGCCATCGTCGACCGCGACTCGACCGAGGGCGGCGACCTGGTCGCCAACGTCAACCCGACCTTCTCCTGGGTCCGCCTGGCCCAGCGCATCCCCGTCCGCGTCGACCTGGCCCCCCTGCCCGAGGGCATGGTGCTGAGCGCCGGCATGACCGCGACCGTGGTGGTCGAAGACGGGAAGAGCTGAGCCCGGCCGGTCAGCCGAGCTTGGCCAAGCCCTTGCGGATCGCGGAATCGAGCGCGTTCCGCACGATCGGCCCGATCAGCGGCAGCTTGCCCTCGAAGACGATCGTATAGTCGAGGCGGGAGCCGCCGCCGGGCCGGGGCGAGAAGCGCATCACACCCTGGTGGTTCTTCAACGGGCTGCCCTTGGTGATTCGATATTCGATCAACTGGTTCTCGATCGCGGCGGTCACCGTTTCCTCGAAGGGCGAACCGACCGGCATCTTCAGCCGGCGCACGGAACCGACACCGTTCCGGCTGGTGTCGCCGTCGCGCACCCGGGTCACCTTCGCCGGGGCGAAAACGGTCGACAGGTTTTCATGTTCCGCCAGGGTCGCATAGAGCTGCTCGACCGGCAGTTTCGACTCGTGGCTGATGGCGATCTTTTGCTGGCCCATCCCGCTCTCCCCTCTTTTGCGGAGAGCGTAGGGGCGTCACCCGAATCCGGCAAGTGCCGGATTCGGGCACCCGCGGGCCTCAGCCGATGGTCATCAGGCTGGCGTTGCCGCCCGCCGCCGCCGTATTGGTGCTGACCGAGATTTCCTCGACCAGGCGATCCAGGCACCAGTCCTCCCGCCCCTCGGCGAGGCCGGCCACGGTCGCCCCCTGAAGGGCGACGATCGGGCCCGGCCGGCCGGCCAGGCTGCGGGCGACCGGGACCAGCCCGTCACCGTCGCCCTCGACCAGGACGGAGGCGAGATCGTCCACCTCCT
>JAYSCC010000175.1:0-6519 GCA_041915065.1 Zavarzinia sp. | reverse complement strand
TGGGTTGCCACTGAAGGTCAGCGGCACTATCTTCACAATATTCTGAGAAGTGCGGTGGCAAACTTCTTTCGATCCAGAAGCATCGGTGACTATTGGGACGAATCGAAGGGAAGACCTCTCGGATTTGACAACCTGCGAGTCTTGCTGGCATTTGCGGTCATTCTGTGGCACACGATACACGTTTGTTATGGACGAGCCGCGGAGACGTGGTTCTGGATCGGACCGTTACGGCCTGTTGTCTATTTCCTCGTACCGAGCTTCTTTGCACTCAGCGGTTTCTTGGTTGCCGGCAGCTTGTTGCGCAACGACCTCCTATCGTTCGCCTCCCTTCGTTTGATCCGGATCTACCCAGCCCTCACCCTCGAAGTCCTCTTGTCTGCGCTCATCCTCGGCACGGCCCTGACCCAATTTGACTTGAGCGAATATTATTCAGATTCATTGTTTTATAAATACTTCCTCAACATCGTCGGCTGGATTCACTATGAACTTCCTGGACTTTTTTTGGAAAATCCCGGCTCAAGAAAAGTAAATGCTCAACTTTGGACAGTTCCTTACGAACTTGAATGCTATTTATTAGTTATTTTTGCCGCCATGTTCGGCCTGCACCGGCGGCCAACTGCCTTTCTTGCATCGGCGGTGGCGATCACCGTCGCCGGCCTTCTGTATATCGTCCTATGGGGCACCCCCCCTCAAATCAATGATCGTCCGCCAGGAAAAATGATCGTCTTATGTTTTATTTTTGGCGTCGCGCTATTCCTGCTCAAAGATAAAATAAAAATAAATTTTTTACTCTTTGTAGTGTCCATAATTATATATTCCCTCATAATCTATTCTAGATATGGAATATATATCTCTCCATTTTTCGTAGCTTACGCAACTGTCTATATCGGAATTCAGAAAAATAAGCTTCCATTGATCGGGTCTCTGGCGGATTATTCTTATGGTATTTATTTATATGGCTTCCCGATGCAACAGGCCATTGCGTATCTTTTGCCCGATTACCGGATCTGGTGGGTCAATTTCATTTTGAGTTCAGCGTTGTCCGTCGCATTCGCGGCCTTCTCCTGGCACTTTGTCGAGAAACGGATCAACGACAACAAGAAATCGGTCGTCCGCCGCGTACTCCTTCTTCGCGACGGGCTGACGGGTCGGATTTCCCAGTCCTGCCCCTCCAAGGAAAGACGCTAGCTTACTCGCCGCGCTCGGATGCTTCGGCCGTGCAGAAGGAACCGGCATTGGGACGGGGGGGCCTCCACGCGAAGCCCTTCAAGTACGATCTTAGACCCGAATCGGACTGAGACGCCCCTTTTCCCCGGCCGATCCGCCCCCAGATACTCGGGAGCCAAGCGTGGAGTTCCCCATGTCCGAACGCCCCCAGATCTTCGGCATCCCGACCAGCACCTTCTGCTGGACCACCCGCCTCGTCTGCGCCGAAAAGGGCGTCGAGCACGATTTCGTCGAAATGATCCCGGGCGGGGTGCTCGACGGCGTGCGCCATCCCTTCGCCCGCGTGCCGGTGCTGCGCTTCCGCGGCCAGACGATCTATGAAAGCCTGGCGATCGCCCGCTATCTCGACCGCGAGCTGCCAGGGCCGGCCCTGCAACCCGAGGCGAGCCTCGCGATCGCCCGCATGGACCAGTGGATCAGCGCCACTTCAGACTATCTCTACGACGCCATGATCGTCGGCCTGGTCGGCCAGCGCCTGGTCGCCCCCCTCGACGGGCGGGAAGCCGACGAAGCGGTGGTGGCCGAGAGTGCGGCCCTGATGCGCGACCAGCTCGGCGAGGTCGACCAGATGCTGTGCGCCACGCGCTACCTGGTGGGCCAGGAACTGACCCTGGCCGATCTGTTCCTGGCGCCCGTGATCCACTGGGTGGACAAGACGCCCGAGGGAGCCGAAGCGCTGGACATGTATCCGACGCTCCGGCGCTGGTTCCACGCCATGTCGGAACGCGAAGCCTTCCGCGCGACGACACCCCTCGTGGTGATCTGACGCCTTATTTGGACTTCAAGACGTCGCGGATCTCGGTCAGCAGGGTCTCGGTCGCGGTCGGCGCCGGCGGGGCTGCCGGGGCGCGGCGCGTCACCTTGTTGACGGCCTTGATCAGCACGAAGATCGCGAAGGCGACGATCAAGAACTGAATCACCACGTTGATGAAGGCGCCGTAGGCGATCACCGCCGCCTTGGCCTGCCGTGCCGCCGCCAGCGATTCATAGGCGGTGCCCGAGAGGTTGATGTAGAGGCCCGAGAAATCGATGCCGCCGATCAACACGCCGATCGGCGGCATGATGATGTCGTCGACCAGCGAGGTCACGATCTTGCCGAAGGCGGCGCCGATGATGACACCGACGGCAAGGTCCAGGACATTGCCGCGCATGATGAAATCACGAAATTCCTTGAGCATTCTCAGCCCCCTCTCCCGGCTCGGCCGCACTGCCGCGGCACGAGCGTTGACGCAGTGCAAAAAATTAGGACGATCGTTCAACTTTTGGCAAGGGCCGCGCGCCAGGCGTCCGGCCCGAAACCGCAGAGCAACAGGCCGTCCCCTTCCAGGATCGGGCGCCGGATCATCGACGGCTGCGCGACCATGAGGGCGATCGCCCGCGCCTTGTCGAGATCCTGCCTGTCCGCCTCGGGCAGCTTGCGGAAGGTGGTGCCGGCGCGGTTCAGCACCTTGTCGACACCGAGGGTGTCGCACCAGCGGCCGAGGCTGGCGGCATCGATCCCCATCTTCTTGTAGTCGTGGAAATCATAGGCGACGCCGAGGCCGTCGAGGAAGACGCGCGCCTTCTTCATCGTGTCGCAATTGGGAATGCCGTAGAGCACGGGCTTGGCAGGCACCGCCATCACGCCACCGCGAGATAGACGCACCAGCCGGCGGCGCCGAGCAGGGCAAGCCAGGTCAGGCCGATGCCGGCACCGCGCCCGACGCCGGCCCCTTCCGAGAGCGACAGGCCGACACCATGGAGAACGCGCCCGGCCAGCAGCATGCCGCCGAACAGATGGATCACCCAGGCCGGCTGCCCCGCCAGTTCGAGCAGGGCGACGAGGACGAGGACCAGCGGCACATATTCGACATTGTTGCCGTGGGCGCGAATCGCCCGGTGCACCGCGGGCACGCCACCGTCACCCAGCATCACCTTGTGGCGCCCGCGCAGAAGGCCGACCCGGAAGGCCAAGCCGAAGGTGAGCAGCGCATTGAGCCCGGCATAGAGCAGGCTCCAATGGGGCAGCAGGGCGAAACTGGCGGTAACGGGGTCAGTCATGCGGGCTCTCCTCGGTTTTTGCTAGTCACCCGCAAAAGCCTGCGTCTGGCAAGGGCCAAGCGGCGATCCGATCGCACGCGGCCGACGTATAGCACCCGACGACAGCCGACGTGAGCCATGCCCCGCCCCGATTCCCAGTCCCCGATCATCGTCTGGTTCCGGCGCGACCTCCGCCTCGCCGATCACCCGGCCCTCGCCTTCGCCGCGGCGATGGGCCGGCCGGTGCTGCCTGTCTATATCCTGGACGAGGCTGCCGGCGAACCGGCCGGCGCCGCCGCGCGCTGGTGGCTGGAGCGCAGTCTCTCGTCACTCCGCCGCGACCTCGCCCGTCTCGGCGCGCCCCTGATATGCCGACGGGGGCCATCGACCACCATTCTGGCCGAGTTGGCGCAGGCGGCCGGCGCCGGGCTCGTCGTGTTCAATGCCGCGACGACACCCAGGGCCAGGGCCCGGGAGGCCGAGGTCACCGTTCGCCTGGCCGCGGCCGGCGTCACCTGCGAGGTCCTGGCCGGCGATCTCCTGTTCGAGCCAGGGCAGATCCGCAACCGCACGGGTGGCGCCTTCAAGGTCTTCACGCCGTTCTGGCGCGCCTGCCTCGCGGCGCCCGCGCCCGCCCGGCCCCTGCCCGCCCCGACCCGGCTGCGCGCCGCCGCCCCTGTCTCGGGCGAGGATCCGGCGGGCTGGGGCCTGTCGCCCCGGGCGCCGGACTGGGCCGCCGGTTTCTCCACACATTGGGTGCCGGGCGAAGCGGCGGCGCACGACCGGCTGGCGGAATTCGTCGACGGTCCCCTGGCGCGCTACGCCCGCGAACGCGACCGGGTCGACCATGATGGGACATCGCGCCTGTCGCCCCACCTGGCCTTCGGCGAAATCGGACCGCGCCAAATCTGGCACGCGGTCGAGACGTCGCGGGCGGCCGATCCGGCGGTGGAGGCCGGGGCCGAGCGTTTCTTGGCCGAAATCGGCTGGCGCGAATTCGCCCATCACCTGCTGGCGGAAGCGCCCGACATGGGATCTCTACCATTGCAGCCCGCCTTCACTCATTTCCCCTATGCCGAGGATGCGGCCGGGCTGCGCACCTGGCAGCGCGGACGGACCGGTTACCCCATCGTCGACGCCGCCATGCGCCAACTCTGGCAGACCGGCTGGATGCACAACCGCCTGCGCATGATCGCCGCCTCCTTCCTGGTCAAGGACCTGCTGCTGCCCTGGACGGCGGGTGAGGCTTGGTTCCGCGACACGTTGCTGGATGCCGATCCCGCCAACAATGCCGCCGGCTGGCAATGGGTGGCCGGCTGCGGTGCCGATGCCGCGCCCTATTTCCGCGTCTTCAACCCGGTGCTCCAGGCCGCGAAATTCGATCCCGAAGGCGATTTCACCCGCCGTTTCGTGCCCAAACTGGCGGCCATGCCCGCCCCTGCGATCCATTGCCCCTGGCGCCATCCAGACCTCCTGGCCCGCCACGGCATCCGTCTCGGCCGCGACTATCCGGCCCCGATCGTCGACCACGACGCCGCCCGTCACCGCGCCCTCACCGCCTTCGGCGCCCTCAAAACCGGAGCCTTCGCATGAACCAGCGTCTTCGCATCGCCGTCGTCGGCAGCGGCATCGCCGGCCTCGGCACCGCCTGGTTCCTGCGCGACCGGCACGACGTCACCCTCTATGAACAGGACGCGCGGCCGGGCGGCCATGCCCATACGGTGACGGTCGATCACGGCGGACGCCGGATCGATGTCGACACCGGCTTCATCGTCTATAACGAGGTCAATTATCCCCTGCTGACCCGGCTCTTCGCCGAACTCGGTGTCGCGACCAAGCCGAGCGGCATGAGCTTCGCCGTCTCGGCCGGGGATGGTGCCCTGGAATGGGCAGGCGACAACCTGGGCAAGCTGTTCGCCCAGAAGCGTAACCTGCTGCGTCCCAGCTTCCTCGCCATGCTGCGCGATGTGCTGCGTTTCAACCGAGAAGCCCCGGAAGATCTGGCGGCCGGACGGCTCGCCGGCCTCAGCCTGCGCGACTATGTCGCCCGGGGCGGCTATGGCGAGCAATTCCGCCGCCACTACCTGCTGCCCATGGGAGCGGCGATCTGGTCGACCCCGGTCGCCGACATGGGCGATTTCCCCGCTGCCGCCTTCGTCCGCTTCTTCGAGAACCACGCCCTGCTGCGTGGCCTCCAAAAGCGCCACACTTGGCGTACCGTCGAGGGCGGCAGCCGGCACTACGTCGAGAAGATCGCGGCAGGTCTCGGCGACCGCTTGCGTCTCGCCTGCCCGGTCGCGCGGATCGAGCGCGATGCCTTCGGTGCCACGGTGGTCGATGCCACCGGCGGGCCGGCGCGTTTCGACGCCGTCGTGCTGACCGCCCATGCCGACCAGGCGCTGGCCATGATCGACCGCCCGACGGCGGCGGAAGCCGCCGTGCTCGGCGCCTTCCGCTATACGGCGAACCACGCCGTGCTGCACGGCGATGCCGCCCTGATGCCGCGGCGGCGCGCCGTCTGGTCGAGCTGGAACCATCTCTCTGGCGCGGGCGAGACGGCCAAGGTCTCACTCACCTATTGGATGAACCGGCTGCAAGGAATCGATCCGGCCTGCCCGCTCTTCGTCTCGCTCAATCCCCATCGCACGCCGCGCGAAGATCTGGTCTTCGGCCGCTTCGACTACCGCCACCCGCTGTTCGACGCGTCGGCGCTCGCGGCGCAGCAGCGCCTCGCCGCGATCCAGGGGCGCGACCGGCTGTGGTTCGCCGGGGCCTGGTGCGGCAATGGTTTCCACGAGGACGGGCTTCGCGCCGCGGCCGCCGTCGCCTCGGCACTGGATGCACCGGCCTGGCTCGGCAAGACCGGGATGGCCGCCGAATGAGCGCCGTCCTCTATCGCGCCACGGTCTGGCACGGGCGGCTGCGCCCGCGCCGGCACCAGTTTCGCTACCGCGTGTTCTCCCTCCTGCTCGATCTCGACCGCCTGGTCGAGGCGGCCGCGCGTTGCCCGCTGTTCGGCCACAACCGGTTCAATCTTCTCGCCTTCCACGACCGCGACCATGGCGCCCGCGACGGCTCCTCGCTCCGCCCCTGGGTCGAGGCGCGGCTGGCCGAAGCGGGCCTCGGCCGGATCGCTGGCGGGCGGATCCGGGTGTTGTGCTATCCGCGCCTCTGGGGTTTCGTCTTCGATCCCTTGACGGTCTATTTCTGCGACGCGCCGGCAGGCGATCTGGCCGCCGTCGTGCTCGAAGTGAAGAACACGTTCGGCGAACA
>JAYSCC010000174.1:0-6531 GCA_041915065.1 Zavarzinia sp. | reverse complement strand
CCCGCCGGCCGGCGGGCGCGCCCGGCCCCCCCCGCCCCCGGCCGGGGGGGCGCTGAGGGGGGGGGGGATCGGGGGACGATCAGGGGGCGCGGTAGAGCTGGATCCGGGTGGCGCGCAGGCCGGGCAGGCCATGGGCGTCGATCGCCCGCTGCCAGGACAGGAATTCCTCGATCGACAGGGAATAGCGGGCGCAGGCGTCCTCGAGCGTGATCAGGCCGCCGCGCACGGCGGCGACCACGATCGCCTTGCGCCTGATCACCCAGCGCTTGGTATCGGGTGGCGGTAGATCCTCGATCCCGAGGCCATCGGGGCCGATCAGGCTCTCGGCGAGATCCTGGAGGGGGCGGCGTTCGTTCACTCTCGTCTTCCTTGCGCAGGGCCCATACAAGCCTGCACAAGCGATCCTAGAGGGGCCGGGTTAACACCCGCCTAAAGGGACCGTTCAGCTTCCCGCCATGATCTGGGTCACGTCGGAGAGGGCGATGTCGCCGTTTTTCGTGACCAGGGTGATGGTCGAGCCCGTCGTGTCGACACCGGTGACGGTGGAGATCGTGCCGATGGTGTTGGTGACCGCGGCGCCGGTCTTGTCGACCGAGACGGCCTTCAGCGTGTAATCGCCGGAAGCCACCGTGTCGCCGTTCGTATCCTTGCCATCCCAGGTGAAGCTCTGGGTGCCGCTGGCGGTCGAGCCGGTCAGAGTCTTCACCACATTGCCCTTGGCGTCGACGACGGCGAGCTTGGTCGCGACCGCGGTACCATCGTTCGTATACTGCCAGGTGACCGGATTGCTGCCGTCGAAGCCCGCGGTCGCGGTCGAAACTACCACCTGCTTGCCGATATAGCTGGCGGCACTGGTGGTCATTGAGCTCTGCAGGACCGAGAGCATGCTCTCCAGCGTCTTGTTCGAATTGATCGACTGTTCGACCTGGCTGAACTGCACGAGCTGGCTGGTGAATTCGTTCGAATCCATGGGCGACAGCGGGTCCTGGTTCTGCAACTGGGTGGTGAGCAGGGTCAGGAAGGACGAGAAATTCTTGGTCAGGTTGGTCGAGGCCGCGGCGGCGGCCGAGGTCGCGGTGGAGGTGGAACTGTTGTTCTGGATGGCGCTGGTCATGGCCTCTGCTCTCCCTCAAACTTCGATGTCGAGTGCGCGGCTGCCCGCCGCCTGGGGCCGCCGCGCCGCTTCGATGCGGCCGAGGCTGTCGCCCGAGCTGGTATCGCGGCCACGGCCGCGGCGCCCGCCGGAGCCCGTGCCGGTGCCACTGTCGCCGCCCGTGTTACCGCCGCCCGAACTCGAGCCGTCGCGCAGGGCGAAATTGAGCGAAGTGGTATCCGTGTTCAGGCCCTGGCCGGTCAGTGAGCGCGCCAGTTCGGCCCGGTCGCGCTGGAGAAGGCCCAGGGTTTCCGCCCGGTCGGCATAGACATGGGCGGTGACCCGGCCGTCCTCGGCGAATTCGAGGCGGACGTCGACCCTGCCCAGTTCCTCGGGCGCCAGGCTGATTTCGAAGACTTTTTGGCCGTCGGCGACATGACGTGCGATGGCGAGGCCGAGGGCTTCCGGGGCGATGGGCACGGGGGCGGCCCGGGGGCTCGATGCCGCGGCGGTCGTGGCCTGGGCTTGGGCTTGTGGCGCGGTGCCGGTGCCGCTCGCCGCGGCTGCGGCCAGGCTGCCGGCGTCATTCGCGGGGGCTGGTGTCGGCTGGGGCGCCGGACGCTCTTCCGGCGTGGCGGTGGCCTGGTCGGTCAAATGCTCGGTTTCTTTCGCCGTACCGTCGCGTGCGCCTGCGGCCGCTTTGCCGGCATTGTCGTGGCCGGCCTTGGCCAGGGCGGCGCCGGCATCGGGCTTCACGTCGGCGGCCGGTGTCGTTGCCGTGCCGGTCGGGGGCGTGGGCACGGTTTGCCGTTGCGGCTGGCGGCATCGGTCGCCGCCTTTTCCTTGGCTTCGTCGCTGGCACCGCCGCCGAGCTGGTCGCCCGGATTGGCGGATTTGCCGCTGGCCTGCGCCGCGGCGGCGTTCTCGGTGACCAGGGCGGCGCCGGTCGTGGTTGACGTCGTCTCGCCTGCCTTGGCGTCCGATTTGGCCTGGGGGGCGGATTTTTCGTCCGGGGTGCCGGGTGTCGCCGGGGCCGGCTCGGCGTTCGCCTGGGCTTGGGCTTGATCCAGATGGGCGGCGAAATTGTCGTTCCCGGCCGCCGTGTCGGCGGCTGCCGGCACCTTCGCGGGCAAGGCGGGCGGGGTCGGGGGGATGATAAGGGCGGTGGCGTCCATGGCTCGGGTCCGGGCTGTCGCAGACGGAGATGCAGGGATCGGGCCAGCCGGGGAGGGCGCGGAAACCCTGGATTTGGTCCGGCTGATGGAGGCCTCGCACCGCTGCAACCCGGCAAGTCCTTCCCCCTGCTTGTCGCTTTCTGCCGGGCCGACTATGGTCCGGCCATGACGGCGCCTTTCGACATCGATGCCCTGCTCCGCCCCGATCCGGCCGACGACTTGGCGCCCGGCGCGCGTGTCGTCGTCGCCATGTCGGGCGGGGTCGATTCTTCGGTCACCGCCGCCCTCATGCAGGCGCGCGGCTACGACGTGGTCGGCATCACGCTCCAGCTCTACGACCAGGGGGCGGCGGCCGGGCGCAAAGGCGCCTGCTGCGCCGGGCTCGACATTCGCGAAGGCCGCCGCGTCGCCGAAACCCTGGGCATTCCCCATTTCGTGCTCGATTACGAACAGGCCTTCCGCGCCAATGTGATCGAGCCCTTCGTCGACGCCTATCTGGCCGGCGAGACGCCGGTGCCTTGCGTGCGCTGCAATCAGACGGTGAAGTTCCGCGACCTCCTGGGGGCGGCGCGCGACCTCGGCGCCGTCGCCATGGCGACCGGCCACTACGTCCGCCGGGTGACCACACCGAGCGGCCCCGAGCTGCACCGCGGCCGCGACCCGGCCCGGGACCAGAGCTATTTCCTCTTCGCCACCACGCGGGACGAGCTCGATTTCCTGCGCTTCCCCCTGGGCGACATGGAAAAACCGCAGGTCCGCGCCTTGGCCGCCCATTTTGGCTTGGCGGTGGCGGAAAAGCCGGACAGCCAGGATATCTGCTTCGTGCCTTCGGGCCGCTATGCCGCCGTCGTCGAAAAGCTCCGCCCCGGCGCTGCCGATCCGGGCGAGATCGTCGACATGGAAGGCCGCGTGCTCGGACGGCACGAGGGCGTGATCGGCTTCACGGTCGGCCAGCGCAAGGGCCTCGGCATCGGCGGCGGCACTCTGCCGGGCAATGCGCCCCTCTATGTCGTGCGCCTGGAGCCGGAGACGCGGCGCGTCGTGGTTGGCCCGAAGGAGGCCCTGGCCCGGCGCGAGATCGCCGTCTCCGACCTCAACTGGCTCGGCCCGGGCGGCGGCGCGGCGGACCGCCCGGCGCTGGCCCGCATCCGCTCCGCCCGGGCGCCGGTCCCGGCCGAACTCCGCATCGCCGCGGCCGGCGGTGCCACCGTGGTGCTGGACGCGCCGGAATTCGGCGTCGCCCCCGGCCAGGCTTGCGTCCTCTATGACGCCGCCGATCCCGACCGCGTGCTCGGCGGCGGCTGGATCCGCCGCGCGGCGTCTTGACAGCCCCGCCGTCACCGAATATATGAGCGGCCTCGCGGCGAAACCCGCGGCCCCCTGGGGCGGAGTAGCTCAGTTGGTTAGAGCAGCGGAATCATAATCCGCGTGTCGGCGGTTCAAATCCGTCCTCCGCTACCACCCCTTTCCATCCCGCCCGAAGAGACCTGTGCCGAAGGTTCGAATCCTTCGGCGTGGGCCAGGATTTCTGCCGGAATTCGCTCTCAGGCGATGTCGTCGATCGTCACGTCGAGGGCCGACGCCAGGGCTTTGAAGGCGGCGATCGAGCCTTCGCGGCGGCCGCCTTCGATCTGGCTGACATAGGCCTGGGACAGGCCTGCCCGTTCTGCCAATGCCCGGGCGCTCAGGCCGCGATGCTCGCGCCAGACCCGGAGCGGGCTCTCGCCCTCGATCAGGCGCTTCACCAGGACGGCCGGCAGGGCTTCCTCCTCTCCGGTGGCGAGGCGGTCGCGGTAGCGGGCGATGGTGGCGCGGTCCTCGGCATCCTCCGCCGCCTCGATCAGGCGGCGGTAGTCGCCCTCGGGCAGGACTGCGAGGCGGCCGGCCGGGGTGTCGATGAATTGCACGCTCATAGCTCTCACTCCTCGTAGGCGCTGCCGCGCGGTGCGATCCTGACCACTTCGAGGACCACGCCGTCGAGCATGAGGACGCGCCAATCGCCGATCCGCAGGCGGATCGCCTCGCTGCCCTTCAACGCCTTCACATTGTTGGCCAGGGCCGCGGGATCGGCCGCATAAAGCTCGATCTTGGCGACGATCAGGCGGGCCGTGTTCACCGGCATCCGGCGCAGGGTTCTCGCCGCGTCTTTGCTATACGCGATTTCCCTCATGAAGAAAATATAGCAATTGGCTAATCGATGGGCAAGGGCGGCCCCAGCCCGCTGTTTACACTTTGCCACCGCCCCCCTACGCTTGCGGAAAAGCAGAACGAGCCAGGGAGGACACAATGGCTTTCGAAGGTGGTTGTTACTGTGGTGCCGTCCGCTATGTCTCGGAGGGCGAAGCCCTGATGAAGGGCGAGTGCCATTGCCGGGAATGCCAATATATCGCCGGCGGCGCCCCCAACATCTTCATGGCCATGCCGACCGACGGTTTCCGCTACACCAAGGGCGAGGCCAAGAAGTTTTCGCGCCGCGACCTGGCCAATCCGGTGACGCGGGAATTCTGCCCGGAATGCGGCACCCATCTGACCACGCGGGCGCCGGGCTTCCCCGCCGTCATCGTGAAGGTCGGCACGCTGGACGATCCGGCCGCCTATGGCGGGCCGCAGGTCGCCATCTACACCTGTGACATGCAGAGTTTCCATCAGATCCCGCCGGGCATCCCGACCTTCGAACGCCTGCCGGGCTGAGGCGGCGATGAGCGCCGCGCGGGCGGATCAGGAAGCCGTCTTCGCCCTGATGGACCGGCTGGGCACAATGATCTTCGCCCGCGACATGGCGGTGATCGACGAGATGTGGAGCGGCCCGGGCTTTCGCCTGATCGGCTCCGAACTGGCGGAAGAGGCGCGCAGCCGCGAGGAAATGGCGATCTTCTTCGCCCATCTCTTCGCGGCCCCCGCCCGCTACCGCTGGGAATGGGGCGAGCGCGCGGTGGAACAGCTGGGCGACCTGATCTGGGTCTGCGCCAAGGGCGACCTCATCATCAGCCTGCCCGAACAGGTCCGTCGCAAGCCGTACCGCACCACCTGCATCTTCGAGCGGCGCGGCGGGCGCTGGCTCTGGCGCCTGTTCTCGGGCAGCGAGCCGGTGCTGCCGGCTTGATCAGCGCCAGCCCGCGCGGTCGAGCAGCAGGACGGCGGCGGCGTTGTTCTTGCCGAGGTCGTCGATCGGCAGTGTGTCCCGCTTGAAGGGGCCGAAGGACTGCACCACGGACGAGGGCGCCACGCCGTCGACGATGGGGAATTCGTTGTTGGCCTCGGCGAAGACCGCCTGGGCTTCCGGGCTCGCCAGATATTCGAGGAATTTGATCGCCGCTTCCCGGTGCGGGGCATGGGCGGCGACGCCGGCGCCCGAGACGTTGATATGGGTGCCGAAACTGTCCTGGTCGGGGAAGAAGATCCGCACCTTGTCGACCACTTCCTTGTCCTCCGGCTTGTCGGAGGCGACCAGGCGGGCGAAGTAATAGTGGTTGACGATCGCGACATCCGCTTCGCCCACGGCGACGGCGCGGATCTGGTCGGTATCGGCGCCCTTCGGCGGCCTGGCGAAATTGGCGACCAGGCCCTTGGCCCAGGCTTCGGTTTTTTCTTCGCCGAGGTGGGCAATCATGGCCGCGACCATGGACTGGACATATTCGTTGTTCGACGAGCGTGAGAGCACGCGGCCCTTCCACTGCGGCTCCGCCAAGGCCTCGTAGGTCGAAAGCTCTTCGGGCTTCACCCGGTCCTTGTTGTAGACGATGACCCGCGCCCTGGTCGCGAAGGCGTACCAGAGGCCGCTCGGCTCGTGGAACTGGGCCGGCACCACCTTTTCCAGCGCGGGCGAGGTGACCGGCTGGAACAGGCCGGCCGCTTGTGCCCGCCACAGGTTGGCGGCGTCGGTGGTGATGAAAATGTCGGCCGGGCTGTTGGCGCCTTCGAGCTTCAGGCGCTGGACAAGTTCGGCGGCGCCGCCCTGGATCAGGTTGATGGTGATCCCGGTCTCGTCCTTGAACTTGCCGAACAGCAATTCGTCGGAGGGATAGTGGCGCGAGGAATAGATGTTCAATTCCTCCGCCCGGGCCTGGGCGGCGACGAAGCCGAGGGCGAGGGCGAGGCAGGCCAGAATGCGGCGCATGGCGACAGGTTTCCCGGTTGGACTCGCAGTTGATGTTGCGAGCTATTTGCAAAAACCGGTTCGATTAATGACCTTCCGCCGCCGGAAATGCAACCCCCTCGCCGTCGGGCAATGCTAGCTGCGCTGGCGTTGCATCAGGGCATAAC